>JAPOLW010000458.1 GCA_029976905.1 bacterium
CAGGATACCTGCCCCTCGAATCAGGAAGCAGGCACCCTCTCTTCGATTGGAAGGATCAGTTCGCCGGCCAGGTGTATTCGGCGATGACCAGCCCCCCGGCATTCTTCACTTCGATCAACTTGCCGGCGGGGTCGAAGTCCAGGAGAACTTCGCCCGCTTTGGGCTCGTTGTCGAATTCGACCTCGCCCTCGGGTTCATCGTCCACGAGAACCACCTCGAAGGTCGCTTTCTGCACCCCATCGATCCAGACCGTATGGGTGCCGAGGGCTCCATCCTCGATCTCGACCTGGAAGTCCTCATCGCAGTCGTCGTCTCTGCGGTGGCGCCCCTCTCCCTTGACCGACGGATCGACTCCGGTCCGGATGAGCGACCGGGTGATCTCGAACGCGTCGCACGAACCCGTTGGCGGGGTCGTGCCGCCGCCAACGAAGGTCGTCGACCACAGAGGCGTGACACCTTCCAGGATCAGGACCGTGGCGCCGATGGGCTCGAAGTCCAGCGCCGGACCACCGTCATCGTCTCCGAATTCGAGTTCACCCTCGTTCCCATCGAGGGTCGAGACGACCTCGATAGTGCCGCGCGAGATGCCATTGATCTGAACCTCGTAGGATCCGAGCGGGAGATCCTCGATCTCCACCTCGAATCCCGGATCACAATCGTCGTCGATCTCGTACTCGAGGTATCCGGAACTCGCTGGATACCCGGCAGCAGCGCCCAGTTCCTGTCGATTCTCGGTCTCTTCGCATTCGTCGATCCCGCCGGCCGGAGCCCGGGCCACGCCGGTCAGGTAGACGTCGGAGCCCTGGGCGATGTCCACCGTCTTGCCCCGAGGATCGAAGGAAAGTCCGTCCTCGATTTCGACCTCTCCGTCGCCCCCTGCGACGACGAGAGTCATCTCGACCACTCCACCGACGACCACGTCGTAGGTTCCATCGGGGGCGTCTTCGACCTCGCACTCGAAGCTCGCCTGCCCCTTCTTGATCCGGTACCGGACCTTCCCCTCTGCTCCGGGGGCAAGGGCGGTCCCTACGAGGTCCGCTCGCTCGTCATATTTGGTATCGCTGGATTCCCCCGCGGCTGCGAAAACGCCGTCGAGAACCGCGCCCGAGACCGAGCGGACCTCGACTTCGGCCCCCCGCGGATCGAACCCCAGCCCCTCGGTCTGCGAGGATTGCAGCTTGAACTTGACATTACCGCCGCCGTTGGACCTTGCGCTGGCGCGCAACTCGCCGCCGACCAGAAGCTCGTAGTCCGCGACCGGACTCAGGCGCTTCGCCTTGACCTGGAATTTCGACTTCTTGGCCTTCATCACAGCGATGTAGGATCCCGAGGCCGCGGCCTCCTCTCCCGTCGAAGAAAGCGACCCCTTGGCTTTCAGCTTCCCCCCAGCGAGGGCTGCGGGAACCGCCACCGAGGACCAGGCAAACGCGGTGACGAGAACCGAAAGGCAGGCGAACTGGCCGATGGAACGGTGGCGCCCAAAAATCGGCCCCAAACCGGCTGTGACGACGTTACCCTTGTAGGGAATCATGGTCCCGAGTCTCAGTCCGTGACGCTCGCCAGTCAACCTGGAAAAGCGAGTCTTTCTGGACTTTTTCACCCGTCCTGCCTGGTCTGCGCAGTAACTGCTTCCCATAGCGCGGGCGGTAGGAAACATGAACGGCCTATTCGCCCAGGTCGCGGGGTGGCCGCCACGGCGAAGCCCCGAGCCAGGTGCAGCTTTCGGGCTCAAGCGCCCGCGGCGATGCCGCCGGGCGGCGTAGCTGTCCGAAAACCGGGGGAACACCAAAATGGGGCATCAAATGACTCCTTCCGGGGGGCAGGCGTCGATCGGCCGTCGGCCTCCATGGTGCCAGCGCGGCCGACGCCCGTGCCTGCGACCCGGGTCTGAAGTGGTCGGATCTCGAGGAGCTCGTCGAGCGATCTCCCTTGCCGGTGATTGTCAAAGGGCTGGTGCGCGCTGACGACGCGGTCAAGTCGATTGATCACGGCGCTGGCGGGGTCGTCGTCTCGAACCATGGCGGGCGGCAGTTGGATACGGCCGTTTCGACCGCGCGAGCGCTGCCGGCCGTCGCCGATGCGGTCGGCGGTCGCGCCGCCGTGCTGGTCGATGGAGGAATCCGCCGCGGTGCGGACGTGGCCAAGGCGCTCGCACTCGGCGCCGACGCCGTTCTCATCGGACGACCTCCGCTGTGGGGCCTCGCACAAGGTGGGGAGGAAGGCGTACAGCACGTGCTCACGCTGCTGCAGTCCGAGTTCGACAACGCCATGGCGTTACTCGGCGTCACGCATACCGCTGATCTGAGTCGCGATCTGATCGCCGATTGATCGTGCCCGCTTTGCTGTGGACAGAGGCCGGATAGCGGGCGGTTTTAGCCCCGCTGGTGCGCGCGAAACAGCGAAAAGGGTTCTCGGGGTGAGACCGGCACGGCGGCGGTATGGAGCCACCACACCCAGCACTGGCCGGGCGCCGCCGTGTCCACGATCCCCTCGGCCCGCGATCGGCCCCCGGACCCGCCTGGCGGCTTCCGATGTCGCGCGCCGCCGCCCCGCCGCCGCCGTGTCCCGGCCGCTCTGCGTCCTGCGAAGCTCTCGCTGGCTACGCGAGGTCCGGTGCCCGCCCGCGAGAGCCTCGGCCGCTCCGCTACCGGCGCAGTCCCCGGTGGCGACTCCAGGCGACTCGAGGTTCGGGGCAAAAACATGCTTTGGATTTCCTACCTTCGCGTGCAGCGGTCGAGCGCTTCCGGGAGCGCAACGAGACGCCGATGCTCGGGCTCGCGTCGCGCTACCTCGCGGGCCTGACGCGCGGCGCCTACACCCGAGTCGAGACCGACGTCGACGACAAGAACCGGCCCCTCTTCCTCGTGCGGGAGGCGGCGCCGTCCGCCGCGAAGACGGTCGGCGCCCTCTCCGACGGCACCCGCGACCAGCTTCACCTCGCGCTGGTGCTGGGCTCCCTCCAGCACCACTTCTCCGCGGGAGGCGAGCCGATGCCGCTGGTCCTCGACGACGTCCTCGTCCACTTCGACGACGCCCGCAGCCAGACGGCCCTGGAGACGCTGGCGTGGTTCTCGAAGGTCACCCAGGTGCTCCTGTTCACGCACTACGGAAAGATCCGCGAGCAGGCGGCCGGGATCGCGGCGATGAGCTCGCTCTGAGACGCCATCCCGGGTCCCGGAACGACGGCTGCATCGGCCTTCCGTCGCGGCGCCCTCGCGGCTGCAAAAGGGCCTTGCCCGATCGGCCTGGTGGGGGTAGTACAACGCGGGACTGGGTCGAACCGTGCGGAAACCGCTCTTGGAAATCCTCACTGAGCAACCGCCTGCGGAACGACGTCCATGCGGACTCCAACGCGGTCTGCCGCTGCAGTCCCCAATGCCATGAAGACGACGGGCCCCGCGCTGGAGTGGGTGAGGGAGGTAGGTCCAGTGGACTACGACTTGGGATCTCGGAGGCTCTGGAACATCGCACACTGGTGGAGACGGCGTGGCGGCGCGACCCTGGCAGTGACCGCTGGCCTCCTTCTTTCGAGCGCGACGGTAGGCCCGGCACAAGGTCTTCCCGGAAGCTGCACGGTGGCACCGAGCGCCCCAGACGTGTCGAGCGCGTCGGCAGCCGATCGACAGATCAGCGTCTCCGTCTGTAGTAGTTGTGCAGCGAGCTACACGATGACGTGCTCATCTACGAACCTGGGCACACCGTGCACTGCAGAGGGGTTTCCTCCGAGCGGTAGCGCTTGCAATGCGACCCTCACGTGCACGGGACTGACCAACGGCGCAACCTACACCTGCTCGGTCACGGCCGAAAATTCTTTCGGAA
>JAPOLW010000459.1 GCA_029976905.1 bacterium
CCTCGCCGGCGGTGTCCTTGACCGCGTCGGCGGCTTCGGCGCCGGCGTTGCCGATGGCGGCGCCCGCTTCCTTCACGTCCGGATTCGCGGCGATCTCGCCGGCCCAACTGGCCACCGAGGACGTCACCGGCCGATCGTGTTGGTGGACACCCGTGGGGTCGCCGAGGCCGTCGAAGCTCTCGCCGGATTCCTGGTAGGCAATGGCCGAGGCCTCGAACGGGATGTCGAGATACCGGCAGACCGAAGCAAAACCCTTCTCCGGATCGGCGACGAAATCCTCGTAGCGGACCTGCTCGAGGGGGACCGGCCGACTCCGCACCATCCGGGCCAACGCCGGAACGTAGCGCTCGAGGATTGGATTGTGGGCGAGCGCAACCTCCCATTCGCCGTCGAAGAAGGAATTCACGTAGGAGGTGAGGATGGCGAGCGGATGCCGTGTGAGGACGACGTATTTGGCCCGGGGGTAGAGCTTCGTCAGGAACGGGAGAACCAGGGCGTAGGCCGGCGTCTTGTCGAGGAAGAACTGCTTTCCCTCCGCCGTGTCCAGCATCCGCCCGTACATGATGTCGCTATACGCCCGGAGCGCATCGAGATAGTCCTCTTCGCCGCGCGGCAGGTCCTCGACGAATTCGTGCACCGCCTGCTGCACGTTGAAGGGGTCGTACGGCGCCTTCTGGACGCTCGCATAGAAGCCGAGGTGGGCGAGAGGAGTGATGAGGTGCGGCTCCGCGCGCCCGTAGACCGCCGAGTGGGCGGAGAGGATCCGGGCGAGCAGCGTCGTGCCCGAACGCGGTGCTCCGACGAGAAAGATGAGCCTCTCCTGCATTGTCTTCCTATAGCGAACATCGCGGCCCGCTTCAGCCGCCGGGGGCGCGACGCTCCGCATCGTACGGCCTATAGACTCTCCGTCCCCCGGGCCGCCGGGAGACGGCCCTAGCGCTGCTCGTGGTACTCCTCTTCGGTGTTGACCGCCCAGATGTTTTCCTTGTCGGTCACACCATCACGGATGTTCTCGACGGCGACCATGGCGGTGAGCATCGAGTGATCCTGGTTGTTGTAGCGGTGCATGCCGTTGCGGCCCACCAGGAATAGATTTTCGATCGAATCGAGATAGTTCCGCAGAACGTCGAACTCGTCGTAAGTTCCGAAGTAGGCCGGATAGGTCTTGGGAACGCGGATGACGACACTGTCCTCGACCCTTGCGGCGTCGAGAATGCCGATCTTCTCGAGCTCCGCGGCGCCGAATCGAGCAAGCGCCTCGTCGCCCATCGTCCACAGCTCGTCGCCCTCGTCGCAGAAGTACTCGAGTCCGACCCAGACCTTCCCCGGCACGGCGACGAGATACGGGCTCCAATTATTGAAGATCTGCAGACGCCCGACCTTCACGTCCCGCTCCTGGATGTAGATCCAATTGTCGGGCACCAGTCCGTCGGGCATGCCCGCGCGGGACTCCCCCTTGACCGCAAGCTCGGGCAACAACAGGCCCACCGTGAGAAAATCCCGGTACAGGAGGCCGGCGGCGATCCGCTTGGCATCGGCAGGCACCGGCGCGTCGAGACACGCCACCAGGTCGCGCATCGGCATGGTCGAGAAGAAATACTCCCCTTCGACCGTTTCGATCTCTCCCGTGCGTTCGTCCCGGAAATCGATCGCCCGGATGCGGTCTCCGTCGGCTTGCAGTCCCACGGCCTTCTTGCCGAAGAAGATCTCGCCTCCGCGCTCCCGGACCCGATGGGAGACCTCCTGCCACATCTGCCCGGGGCCGAGCTTGGGGTAGAGGAAGCGCTCGATCAGGCTCGTCTCGGCGTTCTTCTGGTCGATGGAATCGTCGCGGACGAACAGGCGCCGTAGGGCGTGCAGGATCGCGGTCGTGACCGAGAGCCCCTTCACTCTCTGGGCACCCCACTCCGGCTTGATCTCGTTGCACGGAACGCCCCAGACTTTCTCGGTATAGTCCTTGAAGAAGGTTCGATAGAGGCGATCCCCGAACCGGTTGATGAAGAAGTCCTCGAGCGACTTCTCCTCGCGGTCGGGCGTACACCGCTTCTTCAAATACGAGAGCCCGATCCACATCGTCTCGAGAAGCCCGAGATTGCGGACCGTGCCGGGACTCAGACTCACCGGATAATCGAAAAAACGGCGGTTGAAGAAGATCCGCGAGACCCGCTCGCGAACCAGCATGACCTCGTCGACCGCCTCCGGATCGGCGCCTTCTCCGACGGTGATGTCCCGGGACCGATTGTGATAGGTGATACGAACGCTCTCTCGGGCACTGTCTCCGCTCTGGAGAGGCAGGATCTTCCGCCACCAGTCCATGACGCGATCCGAGCGCGAGAAGAAGCGATGGCCGCCGATGTCGATGCGGTTGCCCTTGTAGTTGACCGTCCGCGCAATCCCACCGACGTCGTCGGTGGCTTCGAAAACGAGCGGCCGGACGTCGGTATGCTCGAGCAATTCGTACGCGGCCGTCAGACCGGCCGGCCCTGCGCCGATGATGATGGCAGTGCGATCTGACATGCGAGAGACCCCCATAGTCGCCTCTGCGCCCCGTCGGTGCAATACCAGCGGCCTCTGCACGCCGGGCCGCGCCAGCTCGATCCCGTACACCGCCACCGCAGCGTAGCGGAACGGGAGCACGTCGAGCGGGGTCGGCCCCGACGGCCCGCTCCGCCCGAACGCGGAGAAGGTCGCCGGCGAAAACCGGAGGCAACCAGGGGCCCCGGGCAAGATCGGGACGCCTCCCGCCCGGGGTGGCCTGACGCCCCGGGCGCTTGCGTCGGCCCTGTGCGCAGTCAGGGGCCGACGAGGCGCCCCTCGACCGCGCCGAAGACCTCGTCGACCGAGATGCGCTCCATTCCCTCCGGTCGATGGAGGACGAAATGCCCCTCCCCATAGGGGGCGTATACGGCCGGATCCTTCGGCCCGAAAAGGGCGACGCAGGGCGTCCCGGCGGCCGCCGCCAGATGCATCGGCCCGGTGTCCGCCGAGACGAAGAGCCGCGCCGCGCGCAGGAGGGAGAGTAATTCGAGCAACGATCCCGTGCGCGGCCCGACGAATACCCGATCGGTCTCCCCGGCCACCGACCGCGCCAGGGGTTCCTCTCCCGGCCCCCACGTGACGACCACCGGGCGGCCCGATTCATCGACGAGTCGACGCGCAAGGGCACGGAAACGATCGACGGGCCATCGCTTGGCTTCTCCCCGGCCGCTCGTACCCGGATGCATGAGAATCGCCTCGCCGCGCCGAAGACGGCAATCGGCCAGAAAGCGATCCACGACCGGATCGACCGCGTCGGTCGAGGGGAAGAACCACCGACGTTCGGGGTCGTCGATTCCCAGCGGACCCAGGAGCGATGCGAATTTGTCGACCCGATGCGGACGATCGGCGGGCGGTACGACGCGCTCGGTAGAGAACCAGTGATTGAACTCGCGGTCGTGGCCCCGCGCGAAACCAATTCGCCGGGGTGCACCCGACGCCAGTGCGTGCACTCCTCCCTTGGCGTTGCCCTGGATGTCGATCGCCACGTCGTAGCCCACGCGGAGAAGCTCCGCGCGGAAGGAGCGTGCCTGCGCCCCCAGGGAGGGCCAGCGCGCGGGCGTGCGCACTTCGGCTCGCCAGAGACGGCGCGGAAAGACGTGCACGTGGTCGACGTGCGGATGGCCCACCAGAAGGTCGCGGGCGCGGTCCTCGACCACGAATCCGATGGTCGCCCCGGGGCGGGCCCGACGGAGCAACGTCAGCGTCGGCAGCGCATTCACGACGTCTCCGACGGCGCTCAGGCGGATCAGCAAAAAACG
>JAPOLW010000045.1 GCA_029976905.1 bacterium
GGGGCCGGTCCGAGAGGACCGACAGGATCGCGACTTCGTCGCCTCCCATGCCTGGCCCGAGGGCCTGCGGGTCGAATACCCAGACGTCGGCACGTTCGATGCCCGGCGTGAGTAGTTGCGGGTCGTTCGGGTTGTTCTGGCCCATGTGGGCCGCCGAGATGAAGGCGTACGGGTCTCCAGGGGGCCCTGCGAAGACGATGTCGAACGGCTCGTCGCCCACGTGCAGCGTTCGGACGACCCGCGCATGCGGCCCCGAGAGGTCGACGATGCTGACGTCGTCGGATTGGTGGTTCACCACCCAGACCTGATTGCCGTTGAGGGCCACCGCGACGGGGTCGATACCGACCGGGACCGAGTCGATACGAATCGGCGTCTGACCGCTGACGTCGAAGATCTCGAGCCGATCGTCGGGCAGGTTGGCCACGTAGAGACGCGTCCCGTCGTCCGAGAGGGCCAGGGGCCGGGTGGGACCGGATTCAAAGTTGACGTAGTCCAGGCCTTGGCCGTGCGCGAGGGTCGTCGAGACAAAAAAGCAGGCCAAAAGAAGGGGGAGGCTCATACCCCGGCTCATCACCACGACGGATCGATGTGTCACTCCGAAATCCTTTCGATCCGTTGGCGCTCGATTGGCGCACGGATCCCTCTAGGGTCCTCCCTAGTAAAGCGAAAGACCCGCGTCTGAAGCAAGACGGAAAATGCAGGTCCGGCACGGGCCGGGACGGGACGGGACGAAAACCGTCCACAACGGTCAGGGTGGGATTCCCCTCCATCGATCCCAGGCTCGATCTCGCTACCGGCCCGCCCAGCGGGACGCGAGAACCAGAGCGATCAGGGAGCCGGCCGTCATCACGAGCGTCACCCACTGCAGTTGCGGGAGCGGGCCTAGATAGACCCGCATCTCGTGTGCGTAGCGCAGCGGTTCCAGAATCGCGCTCGAAGCGGAGAAGAGGAAGAACGACACGAGCGCCACCTGCCCGTCGTAGACCTTGCGCTTCTGCAGCCAAAAGCCGATGGCGGCGATGAGGAGCCCGGCCAGGGCGAAATACAGGGGCAGCGCATGCACGGGTCGGGAATGGGGTGCGTCACGCGGAATCAGCCCGGCTTCGATTTGCTCGTAGTAGGGCAGACTCGTGGCTGGCATCTCGATCCCCCAGGGAAGATCACAGACATCGCCAAAGCAGCAGCCGTTGAGAAAACAGCCCACCCGGGCAAGTGCGATACCGACGCCCACGGCCGGAGCCATGGCGTCGGCAAAGCGACCGGCGGGGAGGCCGGTCAGCCGCAGAGCGAGCCAGCCACCGACGACCACCCCGCACAGAGCACCGGGCGCATGTAGACCACCGCTGGAGATCCGGAGAAGTCGAAGCGGCTCTGCCGCGAAGAGTTCCAGCCGCGGTAACGCGAAATGGAGGCGGCCGCCGAGGAAGACACCGACCGCGATCAGGGCGACCGTGATCAGAACGGCCCCGAGCGGAAGCCCTTCGGTGCGAACCGCGGATCGGATGGCGAGCCAGACCGCGACCACGACGGCGAGGCCGACCATCAACGCGTGGGTCCGAATGTCGCCGAGCCAGGGAAGGGAAACCGCCGGAAGCACAGCCATACCTTCCACCGACGGACCGCCCCGGAGCAAGTCACGGCGCCCCCCACCGGGCAGGAAAGGGCGGGCTAGCCCAGAGCCCTTCTCCATCCCATCCACGGCTCGCCGGGAACGTCGCCTAGACGCCACAGGACCAGGACGGTGGTCTGGGACACCATGAGCGTGGAGAGGACGAAGAAGAGCGCCTCCTCGATGGGCAGGACACCGAACAGGCGCCAACCCGTCGTCGTGCTCCCGGCGACCGTCCACACCCCGCAGGCGATCCCGACGACGTCACAAAGGGAAAAGTAGGCGGCCAGGAACAGGCTCGCGCCCAGCCACCGAGGAGCAGTGCGACGCAAGAACCCCGGAAAGGCGAGCCACTGCCCCACCAGGATCGGTGCGGCAAAGGGCACGAGCCAGAGGAGGTAGGTAAAGGACTCCGTCGTCACGAGCGTGCCACCCGGCGGGTGATCCAGACCACCGTGATCCAGGTCTGAAGCAGGAAGAAGAAGAGTTCCTCGACCGGAAGACGGCCGACCCAGAGACCGCTCACCCTGGCCGGCTCGAACGACCACAAGCCCCGCGCAACCGCAGCCTGATCCCAGGGCGTCGTCCAACCCACCACGATGAGCGAAAAGCCTGCGAGGAAACCGAGATGGCGCCGGGCGAAGACTCTGCGCGCCGCCCAGAAGGCGTACGCGAGGACCGGAAGGAGCAGGACGAGGTGAATCCGGGCGTAGGTCACCGGCGATCTCCCGCGAGTGCGGGCGGGCGGGGCCACGCGAGGCCCAGCACACCGCCCGCCACGCCGCGCGCCAAAAGCCGCAGACGGGAGGTTCGCGATACGACGACCCGCTCTTCGTGAACACCCCCGCGACGGCGAACCTCGTTGCCGATTTCCCGGTAGAGGAGCGCCGCGGCCAGGATCGCTGGACGACAACGGCGCGGAAGACGGCCGATTCCACGTATTCCGCGCTCGTAGTGCTCATCGGCCAACGCCAGGACACGCTGGTTGGCACGCGCTACCGAGGGGCCAAAAGGCGTGGCCAGGACATCGGCGAACGAGCCGTCCGCCTCCTCGAGCCAACTCCCTGGAAGGTAGATCCGATCCCGCGCCGCATCCTCGCGAACGTCGCGGCCGATGTTCGTGAGCTGCATCGCGATTCCCAGATCAGCGGCATCCCGCAGGGCCTCGTCGTCCGCGCACCCCATGATGCGCGCCATCATCCGACCGACGACGCCGGCCGCCCGATAGGCGTAGCCCAGGAGGTCATCGACGCTCTCGATGCGCACCACGCCGAGATCCTGCTCCATGCCGTCGAGAAGGGCGGTCGGTTCTTCGACAGGAATTTCGGCGGCCGACACGACCCAGGCGAAAGCCCGCGCCGAAGCCACATCGGGAATCTGCCCGTCGTAAATTCGCTCCAGGGTAGACCGGGTCCGGCGATGGCGTTGCTCTGGGCTCCCAGGCCCGGGGGCGTCGACGTCGTCGTCCGCCAATCTGCAGAAGGCGTAGGTGGCGATGGCCTTTTCGCGAACTCCGCTCGGCAAGAGACGCGACGCCGCCCAGAAGCTCCGGGAATGAAGGCGGATCACCTCGGCACAATGCGCGAGGTCTTCCTCTCGTGGTTCAAGCCGCATCACCGTCCCGCTCGCTCGAGGCCGTGGCCTCGGCCGGCGCCGAGATGAGAGAGTCGGTGACCCGCGCGCTCGAGAGCACCCCCGGAAGACCGGCGCCCGGGTGCGTCCCTGCGCCTACGAAGTAGAGATCCTCGATGTCCGGACATTTGTTGTGTCCACGGAAGTACGCGCTCTGCGCCAGGGTGGGTTCGAAGCTGAACGCCGCCCCGAGGTGACTCAGAAGCGTGTCGCGGAAGTCGTCGGGCGTGAAGAGTCGCTCGGTCACCAGATGCTCGCGCAGACCCGGCACGCACGTCCTCTCCAGGTGGTCGTAGATCGCGTCGCGGTAGCGTGCGCGCGTGGACGCCCAGTCCGTACCCGAAAGCAGGTTGGGTACCGGAGCAAGAACGTAGAAGCACTCATGCCCCGGTGGCGCGAGCCCGGAGTCCGACCGTGTCGGGGCATGGAGATAGAGACTGAAGTCGTCTGCGAGTCGATGTTTGCGAAAGATGTCTTCGAGAAGGCCCTCGTAGCGGGGACCGAGCAGGATCGTGTGATGGGCGAGGTCGGGGCAGGTGCGATTCGTCCCGAAGTAGATGAGGAAAAGGCTCATGCTGTACCGACGTCGGCGCAGGGCACGGTCGGAATGGCTCGGCCGGTCCTCGGGACGGATCAGGTTCATGTAGGTCCAGGCGTAATCGGAGTTGCAAACGACGAGGTCCGCTTCCTCGACGCCGCCGTCTTCGAGCCGGACGCCGCGCGCGCGCCCGTCGCGCACCACGATCTCCTCGACGGTGCTCCCGAGTCGAAGCGTGCCACCCATCTCCTCGAGGCGTCGCACGAGGCCCGACACGACGGCGGCCATGCCGCCGCGGGCGTAGTGAACGCCCCATTCGCGCTCCAGGTAACAGATGAGTGCGTAGATCGCGGGTGCGTGGCGCGGGTCTCCGCCGACCAGAAGCGGGTGGAAACTGAAGACCTGACGTAGCTTTTCGTTCCGGATGTACCGTTTCACCAGACCCAGCACGCTGCGATAGCACTGCAACCGCATGAGGCTCGGAATGATCCGGATCATCGAGGACGGCTCCAGGAACGGGACGTGGCCCAATTCGAGAAAACCCTTCTCGAAGATGGCCCGACTGACCCGCAAAAACCGATCGAAACCATCGACGTCGGCCGCGCTGAAGCGAGCGATCTCGGCCCGCATGGCAGCGGGATCTCCGGAATAATCGAACGTCTCACCGTCATCGAAGCGGATGCGGTAGAAGGGATGGACCGCGAAGAGTTCCGCGTAATCGGTCGCCTTTACGCCAGTCATCGTGAACAATTCTTCGATCAGGAAGGGTGCGGTGATGATGGTCGGGCCTGCGTCGAAGGTGAATCCGTCCTGCTCGAAGACGTAGGCCCGCCCGCCGGGCTTGTCGCGACGCTCGAGCAAGAGCACCTCGTAGCCCTTGACACGCAGGCGAAGCGCCGTGGCCAGTCCGCCGAAGCCGCTCCCGATCACGATGGCGCGCATACACCCTCCCTGGGCCGGTCTCTCACGAACGACCGAACGATGTGCGCGGACGCGATCGCCATCTTCCTTCCCCGACGGATAACATCGCGGCCCCGACGGTTAACATCGCAGCCCCGACGGTTAACATCGCAGCCCCGACGGTTTCCATCGCAGCCCCGACGGTTTCCATCGCAGCCCCGACGGTTTCCATCGCAGCCTGGCCGCGAGAACGCCGCCCGGCGACGCCCGGGCCTCTCGTGCTCGCGGAGGAAAGAGGGCCCCCGCATCCCGCCGCAACGCCGGTATCTGCACTTCGAGTGAGCATAAGTGGAGCAAAGAATGGATTTTCCATCGACCGCTCCTGCCCGCCCATCCGCGCACAAAACCGCGAGGTCGGAGCGCGGGGCCCAACCACACCGAACCGGGCAAAGACCATCTTCACGCGCCGTACGGATCGGTCCTCCCGGTCTGACGTCCCCCTCGGCCCCTCGGCTCGGAGCACGGACGCGCATCCGCACGAACACTCGTACGATTTGGTAATTTCCACGGTTCACCGCTCATGACCGTGGTGGTAGTTAGGCTTCGCTATGGGTGATGCGAATACGGGAATCGGGGAAGCGGAGGCGCTCCACCTCCTGAATCGGACGGGCTTCGGCGCCACACGCAAGGATTTGGACAAGATGTTGCGGAGGGCTTCCACGCGCGGTGAGGCGGCTCGGCTCGTGACGAACTTCAGACCCTCGCGTTGGAAACCCAAGGGCAAGGACATCAACCAGATGCGGCGGAGTTGGTTGAAGTTCATGCTCAAGGGTCGAAACAGCCTCCAGGAAAAGATGGTCGTCTTCCTCGCCGACCACTTCTCCACGGCTCGGAGCGGTGCGGGCAACGACATCCGTATGATGAACCAGAACTCGCTGTTCCGCCTGCACGCGCTCGGGAGCTACAAGGCGTTGGCGCGCCTGGTGATCACCGACGCTGCGATGTTGTACTTCCTCGACGGCGTCCGGAATCGCAAGGAGGCGCCCAACGAGAACTTCGGGCGCGAGTGGCTCGAGCTCTTCTCCGTCGGTGTCGACGATTTCGCTGGCAACCCGAACTATACCGAGGATGACATCCAGACGATCGCGAGGGCGCTCACGGGCTGGAGAGTCGAGCAGAAGAGGCAGGAGGCCTACTTCACCGAGAGGCTGCACGACTCCGAGGCAGAGTTTCCGGAGCGCGGTCCGAAGACGATCTTCACGACGGTCGGGGGATTCGGCCCGAACGGGGTCTCGCTGGCCGAAGACGGCGAGGGGGCCATCGAAGTGGATCGACTGGGCGACCTCTGCTTCGCCCACCGTGATACCGACGGCAAAGTTACCGCCGCACGTCGAATCACCCGACGCCTCTGCGCCTATTTCATCGATGCGCGCTTCGGAACCCCGCAACCGGCCGCCCCCGAGGTAACCGCGGTCGACGGCTTCATCGAAAGGTCCGAATTCGACACCCGGTGGGACCTGAGGGGTCTCATGAGGGAAATCCTCACGAGTGACCATTTCTACGAGTCGGCGGGGGCCCAGCCCACAGGGCCCGGCGTACGCCGCACCGTGCGTTGGCCGCACGATTACGTCGTGTCGACACTGCGCCTCATGGACATGAAGCCAAAGGGCAAGGATGCCCGCATCGACAGCCCGCCGGGAAGACGACTCGAACAATACTGCCAATCCATGGGGATGAACCTTTTCGAACCACCGTCGGTCTTCGGCTACGACCCCGAAGGGGCGTGGTGCTCGAGCGACTACCAGCTCGCCCGCTCCCGATTCATTCGGGACCTGATGATGGCGCGGGAAGGGGGACGCACGAGCTTCCGCCCCGAAAACCTCATCGACATTGGACTCACCGAGCCCTTGGCGATCGTCGATGCGGTCCTCGATGCGTGCCGGATGACGGGGCGGTTCACGACAGATGAGACCGCCGCGCTGGTGGACTACCTGAGCGACGGCCAGGGCAACAACGCCATGATCGATCTTCAAAGCCAGGCGGTTCGCGAGCGTAAACTATCCGGCTTGTTCGGATTGGTCCTCACGACGGCCCAGAATCAGCTCCAATAGGGTAGGAAGGCAAAGTTCCATGGCGATGACACGACGGCAGTTTCTTGGACGCAGCGGCATGGCAGCGGGGGGAATCCTCGGCGCTGGCTTCTTCGGGGACGTCCTGACCCATCCCGCGCACGCGCAGACGATCGGCGATCGCTACCACATCAACGTCCTACTGGACGGTGGGAACGATTGGCTCAACACACTCGTGCCGGTTGACGATGGCGGCACGGGTGCTCTCCGGTCGAACTACGAGCAGGCCCGCGACAGCCTACGGATTCCGGCCAGTGACTTGATCATTCCGCTCGGGCCTTCCCTCGTCGACGCGAATACGGGCTCCCAACTGGGTCTTCACCCCGCACTCGGGGGAATCGCCAGCCTCTACGCCTCGGGGAAGGTCGCCATCCTGCAGAACGTCGGATACCCCAACCCGAACCTTTCGCACGACACGTCACGCAAAATCTGGCAATTTAGCTCGAGAACGTTGAACGAACCGACCGGCTGGTTGGGACGCCACCTCGAAAGCCAGTACGGGCTCGCCGACATCAAATGTTTCTCGGTTGGAAGCGATCCTCGAGAATACTTCCAGACCGCCACGAACATCTTGAGCGCAGGACGGGTCACGTCCCTCGCTTTCCCAACCGACTACCGGAATTCTTCGGACACGTCGGCCAAGCTCGGCGCGATGACTGCGCTTGCCCAGTCGGCGGTTGCGCGGGCCGAGCCAGGAGAAACCGAGATCGCGGCCACCCTGGCGGCCACGTTGCTGGCATCGCAGAGCTACCCGGCCCTCGACGCCGCGTACGAAGCGGAACGGCCTGTCTTCGACGGGTATTACAACGCCCTGGGTACGGGTTTCGCGAGAGATCTACACCAGGTCGCCATGACCATTCGCGCTGTCGAGCAAGGCGTCGAGAACGTCTCGACCCGGTTCTTCCGGGTCCGCAACGGCGGTTACGACACCCACTCCGAGCAGGGCGCCGGGATCCCCGGAGGACGCCACTACGATCTCCACAAGGAGGTCGGAGACGCTATCGAGCTTTTCTTCGCCGACCTCGAAGTCCAGGATTCCACCCTCGCCGGGCGCGTGACCATGAACGTCTACTCCGAGTTCTCACGCCGGATCAAGCAGAATGACTCGGGTACGGATCACGGCAGCACCGGGGGGGTCTTCGTCATCGGGGGCAACGTCAACGGTGGCCTCTACGGCAACCATGCGGATATCCACGAGGACTCGCTCGTCGGCGGAAATACGGTGTACTCCCAGGATCCCGCCAATCCCCACCGCTCGATCGACTTCCGAGACATCCACGGAACCCTTTTGCTGGGTCACATCGGGGCAGACCCGGCCGCGGTCGCCGCAATTTTGCCGGCCGAAACCGGCGATCAGAACGAGCATTGGACGGCACCGGATTTCGAGCTGCCATTCCTCTAGGCTGGGAATCGAGCCGATCGACGTAGGGTGGACCCGCCCGGTACGAAAATGAACGATGCGCCTCCTCCCGGGCCACTGCATGGTAAACCGCGCAGTTTTCGGCCCAGGGACACACCCGACGGTGAGCGAAGGTCGATCGGCACCAACCAGACCTGGGAATTCCGCAGTCCCTATAAGTATTTTCCGAGGGGGAAAAATGAATTCATTTTCTCGGTTCAACTAAGTGCAGCATCGTGTCCATACTCTGTTCAAGCAATGAACTCGGTCTCCTCCCCTGTGGACGGGGAGCAAGCCCAGGGAGGGAAATCCAAATGAAAATCGAACGAATCTTGACATCTTTGGTGGTGGCCGCCGTCGCTGTCTTCGTGCTCGCGCAGGCCGCGGAGGCACACACCTGCAGCAGCGCCTGCAACCAGATCCGCCGCGCCTGTGTGAGCAACACAAAGGCCGTGAAGAAGATCGGGAAAATCAAGTGCGACGACAACCCCAACTGGGTCTGTGCGGCGGACTGTGCGACGGACTGCGCAGCGAACGAGGGCACGTGCAACCAGAGCTGCAACGCTGCAAGGGCGACTTGCGACGCGGCCTGCGCTGGCGATTCTACCTGCCTCGCCGACTGCGAGGCAACGGAGACAAGCTGTCTCGGCGCCTGCGACGTAGCCACCTGCACGAGTACCTGCCAGGCGGCCTGCGACGATGACCGGGCGACGTGTCTGGCGAAGGTCAAGGAGGACGTGACGGAGTCCAAGGTCCTCTGCGATGCGGCGCGCACCGGCTGCAACGACACCTGCGTCGACCCAATCGACAGCAACTGCGTCAATGCATGCAAGAGTGCGCAGCGTTCGTGCCGCTCCTCGAACAAGAGGGACGAAGGTACGTGCAAGAAGGCTTGTGCGAAGGGTGCTGGCAAGAAAGCCTGCATTCGCGGTTGTCAGCAGGCCTTCAACGAATCGATGAAGCTTTGCGGAAACGAGGAGTTGGCGTGCATCGCTGGCCAGCCGGACGATCCGGAAACCCCGGCGAACGACCCAGAGGCGGGTTGTCTCGGTCTCTACGAATGAGGGACGCGCAAACAGCCCTTTCGTGATCGGAAGGCCGGTCGGGGAAACCCGACCGGCCTTCTTTATTTGCCCGCCCGGGACGCCGATCCGGCCACCCCGGGAGGTCCCCGATGCGCTCCGCCCTCCCGCGGTCGGCGCACGCTTGCACGGGGGCGATGCTCCTCAGCCAGGATCGAAGGAGCTTGCCGGCTCTCCGGATGCGGCCCGCCCGCATCCGCCGGACCGGAGGTGTTCCCCCTCCGACCGAAGCGACCACCGAAAGGACCTCGCTTGAAGCCAGGTGGGCCGGAGGTAGGGTGGGGTCCGCGAAGGAGATTTCCGGCAAGCAGCAATGCACGACCGGAGGGGACATGTACGACGAAGAGTACCGCAGGAAGCGCACCGTACCCGAAGACGCGGTCGCTCGGATGGCCACGGGAGAGACCCTGGTGCACGGCATGACGGTCGCCGAACCACCGGCTCTTCTGAGCGCCGTCGCAGATCGGGTACGCGCCGGCGAGCTCGATCGCCTCAAGGTCTACTCGCTCCTGCCACTCCAGAAGGCCCGCGAAACACTTCTCTCAGATGAACTTCGCGGTGCCGTCGATGCCTATTCGTGGTTCGTCTCTGCCGCCGACCGGGACCTGATTGCCGAAGGCCGTGGCCATTTCGTCCCCAACGAATTCCATGAAGTCCCCCGGCTGATCCGGGAGTTCATCGAGGTGGATACCGTCATCACGACCGTGTCCCCGATGGACCGGGCTGGATTCTTCACCTTCGGCGCCGTGAACGACTTCATCTCCACCGCGGCCCGGCACTGCAAACGGCTCATCGTGGAAGTCAATCCCAACATGCCACGCGTCTTCGGCGACTCGCTGCTCCACATCAGCGAGGTGGATGCTGTGGTCGAGCATGCCGCTGATCTTCCCGCCGTGTCTCCGGACCAGCCCAAACCCGAAGCCGAACCCATCGGGCGGGCCATTGCCGAGAGGATTCCGGACCGGGCGTGCATTCAGCTCGGCGTGGGCGGCATTCCGAATACCGTCGCCTCGTTCCTCGAGGGACATAAGGACCTGGGGATCCACACCGAACTCTTCTGCCCCGGCATGGTCTCCCTCATCCAGAAAGGCGTGGCCACCGGGCGGGCCAAGAATCTGCATCCCAGAAAGCACGTCTTCACCACCGCCCTGGGCGACAACGCCATGTATCGCTTTCTCGACGACAACCCGTCGATGGAGAGCTATCCCGTCGACTACGTCAACTCTCCATCGGTCATCGCCGCCAATGACAACATGGTTTCGGTCAACTCGACGATCGAGGTCGATCTCACCGGCCAATGCAACAGCGAGTTCCTTGGGGGCCACCAGTTCAGCGGCACCGGCGGACAACTCGACTACGTCCGGGGCGCCTTCAATTCCAGGGGCGGCCAGTCCTTCATCGCCTTCTATTCGACCACCCACGATGGCGAGAAAAGCCGCATCGTGCCCCGGTTCGAACCAGGAGCCGTGGTGACCACCCCCCGTATGGACACCCATTACCTCGTCACCGAGCACGGCATCACCAATCTGAAGGGTAAGTCCACCCGGGAGCGGGCCCGCGCCATCATCGCCCTCGCCCACCCCCGATTCCGCGAAGATCTCGAACGCGAGGCTCGCAAAATGCGCCTGGTCTAGCGCCAAGACAACGAAAACCGGCGTTTCAGTGCTTCGCTGCGACGATGCGCCAGTTCAGATCGGCGATCTTCGCTCGTTCGGCGTCGGTCCAGGCCTGCCCGCCGCGCTGCAGCAGGTCGAGCGACTCCTCGATCCAGGACGGAGCCAATCCGACCTTCTCGAGGAATCGGATCACGCGTCGGCCCCGCAAGATCAAATCCCGCTTCTGCTCGCAAAGGGGCCAGGCTTCGCTCCGCGACGGTGCCGAGACCAGGACCTCGAACCCCGCGCTCTCGAGGGCCGCGCAGACATCGGCAGGGTACATCGATTGCGTCGCCGCCAGGGTGGGAAGGAAAAGCCGATGTAGCGCGACGTGTTCGGCGTCATCCCAGTCGAAGAATGGCGTGAGCAGATACTCCGAGCAAGCGTAACGAGAGCCGGGCTTGAGGACGCGGTACATCTCCCGCGCATGCGCGGCCAATTCCTCCTTCTTGAAGAAGGGCCAGACCGCCTGAAAGGAGAAGCACCCGTCAAAGGTTGCGGATTCGTATTCCAGAGGCGCATGGTGGTCGCCGACCTTGAGGTGGAGCCGGTCGCTCATCCCGCATTCCGCGGCCCATTCGATCGCATTCTCGACCTGGTTCGGGTCGATGTTGTACCCTGAGACTTGTCCGCCCGTGAGGCTCGCGAGGTGGTACGAGATTCGCCCACGACCGCAGCCCATGTCGAGGAGATGGGATCGCTCCGGTTGCGCCAGAGCGAGCTCCCCGAGAAGAGCGCGCTCACACAGGATCTGGTTGTCGTACAGCCCCTTGGTCTCGTCGAGCATCGGAGGGATGTAGAGCTTCTCGAGGTCGAAGACCGAGAGCATGTTGTTCAAGACCTTGTAGTAGGCCGCGACCGCGCGCGTTTCGTCGGCCGTCTCGGTCTTCTCCCCGGCCTGCATGCGCTGAAAAAAATGGTAGGCGTCGATGCAGGCCTGCTTGTCCTCGGCCGGCAGCGTCGCCAGTCGCTTCAACCCCGTGAATGCGGTTCTCGTTCGATACCAGGCCACTCGACCGCCCCCCCCGTCCGAGAATGAACGTCGCGGGAGGCCCGAATGCAAACCCTCCCGGCAGGCGAAGGCAACGCAGAACCCATCGCCTCCGTGGCGAGCGCCTGCGGCAGACTACCGGACGGAGAAGCCGCGCTGATAGGCCTCCGAGGTGTTGCCGTCGTCGTCGGTGACTATGAGGCTGACGACGTATTCCCCGGAATCGAAGAGGACATTGCTCTTCGCAGCAGCCGACGTTTCGGGACCGTAGACCGTGGCGCAGGTCGCCTTGTCGAAGACGGTGAGAGTGTAGTCCTCGATCGTGCCATCCGGATCGGACGAGCGACTGCCGTCGAATTCGACGAGATCGGGAGCCCCCTCGTTGCGCGAAAGCAGCTCGCTCACGACCACCGCCGACGGCCGATCGCCCGTCACCGGCTCGGAAGCCGGCGTGTCCGGGCATCGATTCCCGGAAATGCCACCTCCTCCCGTGCCGCTCGACGCGCCCTTCTGCTTCTGCGCCTTGAACTCACCGCTCCCACAATCCCACGTGTGCGTGGTCCCGACGGCGACGGTCTCGCCGGAGGCAAGGCCGATCTCGAAGGAGGTCGCCAGATCCACCGTCGGCTCGCCTAGATCGCAGGCCTCGGCATTTTCGAGGATCGTCGCTCGGGAAATTCGCAGCGAAAAGCCCCAGTCGCCCTCGCTCTTCTGTCCGAGCTTGAATCGAGCCGTCGGACGGGTGTCGTAGAGGTTCTCGAAGACGACCTTCGTCGGTTTCGAGCGAGGCCTGGGCCCGAGGGTCCAGGGGACGAGGTCGACACCATCGGTACCCGTGACCAGTTCCACGCTCGCTTCCTCGAGGATCTGCGTCAGCGTGACCGTCGCGGTCGACAAATCCATCGGAGTCGTCCCGACCGAGAAAAGCCCCTTCACCTTGACGCTGGCCGAACCTACCTGACCCGGGCCCGGATCGTCTTCGACATTCTTGGCGCGCCCCGAGTACTTCAGGATGTTGGCAACCGTGAAGCATTGCTCTCCGATCGGTGCGGCCGGCGACAGCAGACTCTCGTACGTGACCGTAACGCACCACTGCCCCGCGCCCAGAGTCCCCAGGCTCTGGGGTGCAAGTGCGTAAGCGGTGGCAACCGCCGAGCAACTCGGCGAGGTATTGCTCGTCGCGATCGTAATCGAACCATTGCCCACGGTGGTCACCGGATCGGAGGGAACGCACGTGTCGGTGAAGGTTCCGCTCACCGTCGCGGTCACCTCATCGATCGTCGATGGATACGGCGGTGAGATCGCGATATCGGCGACGCCCGCGAACGCTCGCGCCGCCGGCGTAAGGAGTGCGATCACGGTCAGGAGTGCAACATGGTGTGCCTTCCGGATTTTCATTTGCGGTCTCCCGGGAGTTCGGTGTTGGAGGCCCATGAGTCCTGCGCGCCCCTTCTTTAGATCGGATGCAGCGGCAGGGGACCTGGTATCGGCTCTAGATTCCTACGCGGTTCATATCATATGCCACTCCAGAGTGTTCGCGAATTTGCGCGCGACTGAGGCAAAGACTTCATTCTCCAATCCGGGACGATGCGCTTTGCGCCAGGCGCTCTCAGATACTGAAACAAGCCCGCCGCGTATTCCGATTTTTGGGAAGGCCGTTCGCATCGAGTCGCCGCACGCGTCCCGATGACTCTGAACAGCAGACGAGAGCCCGGCGGACCAAACGCTCG
>JAPOLW010000460.1 GCA_029976905.1 bacterium
CGGCCATCGCCTGCTGAAGAAGCACGAGCCCTCCGCCGCCCGGCCAAGGGAGCCAAAGGCCCCGGCCGACCCGCACGCAGATCCGACGCCGCACGCAGCCCCGACCATCGGCACGTCACCGCCCACAGACCCGACCATCGGCACGTCACCGCCCACCGACGACCCGCAGACCGCGCCCCAGCGCACCCGCCACCACCGATGGTCCGACTTGATGCGCCGCGCCTTCGCCATCGATGTCCTGCGCTGCCCGCGATGCTCGGCTGAGGTGAGCACCCGTCGGCCCTGCCGGGCAAGGGCAAAATGACCCAAGCGGTATCCCGGCCCCACGGCGTGGGCGGCAGGCAAGGCGGGTTGGCGGGGGAAGTCCCTGGTATCCGTCCTTTGTCTCCACGCCGTCCCTTGTCTCCATCCTCTCTGTCTGCCACGGGGCCGGGATGAAGATGCGACGGGGGCGTCTGCGCGACCTGCCCGACCTTCTCGACCTCGAGGCCGCAAGCTTCGAAGTCGAGCGCCGTGACTCCCCCGCCTCGATCGAGAGGAGCCTCACCAGTTCGCATCAGGAAGTCTGGCTGGCGGTCGATCGCAGGCGGACCATGGGCGCGATCTTCCTCCGGTTCTGGTCGCGCACGGTCCGCATCCATTCCCTGGCGGTTGCGCAGAGGGCGAGAGGCGGCGGAATCGGTGCCCGCCTGCTCGCATCGGCGGTCGGACGGGCCCGGCGCCGGGGCTGTCGACAGATCCACCTGGAGGCGGATTGCCGCAACCGCCGCCTGGTCGCCTGGTATCGCGAACACGGATTCGCACCGATCCGGGAGATCGAGGATTACTATGCGCCCGGGTGGAATGCCCTGCGAATGTCCTGCAGCCTGATCCAAGGAAGGGTCTCTCAGCCCAGGGTCCGTTGAGCGACCCGCCAACCCCCGAACCCCGCCTACATGCCGATCACAAACCTCCTTGTCGTCGACAACCCGTCGCGCTGGAAATTCGATTCGAGCTCGGTGGAGATCGTCCGCGCTCGCGACTACCTGAACCCCCAAAGCGTGAGCTCCTGGCCCGAAGCGCGGGTCTTCAATCTATGTCGATCCTACGGCTACCAGAGCGTCGGCTACTACGTCTCGCTTCTCGCAGAGGCTCGCGGACACCGTGCTCTGCCCAGCGTCGCGACCTTGCGAGACTTTCGGTCGGCACCGATCGCGCGATCGATCGGGATGGACTTCGACGAGATCATCCAGAGCGGCCTCACCGGGCGAGCGGGCCGGCGCTTCGACCTCCCGGTCTATTTCGGCCAGACACTCGAGAAGGGACACGAGCGCCTTGGAGCCCAGATCTACCGCTACTTCCCTTCGCCCTTGCTGCGGGCGAGCTTCCTCCGCGGAGACAAATGGCAACTGGCCTCGGTTGCACCTCTGGCACTCTCTCAGATTCCCGAGGGCCACCAGGAGCGGATCGCCGAATTCGCCCGCCACTACTTCCGCAAAAAGCATGCAACCAACGTCCCCAAGCAGCGCTTTCTCTACGATCTCGCCGTCGTGGTGAATCCCAACGAACCCAACCCCCCGTCGGACGCACGGGCTCTGGAGCGGTTCACCAACGCGGCGAGGGAGGTCGGATTCTACGTCGAGCAGATCACCACGGCCGACACCGACCGGATCAGCGAGTTCGACGCGGTCTTCATTCGGGAGACCACTTCGGTCAACCATCCCACCTACACCCTCTCCAGACTCGCCCACGCGGAAGGCCTGGTGGTCATCGATGATCCGTGGTCCATCCTCCGGTGCGCCAACAAGATCTTCCTCGCCGAGTCCCTCTCTCGTGCGCGGGTTCCCTCACCGGAAACCTGGATCCTCACCCGGGAGGATCTCCGCAACGGTCGAGCGGCCACCCTCCCCCTCCCCTGCATCCTGAAGGTTCCGGACGGGGCCTTCAGCATCGGCACCTGCAAGGTCGAGTCGAGAGAGGATCTGGTCGCCCGCCTGGAATCCATGCTGCAGTCCTCCGAACTCATCCTCGCCCAGGCCTTCACGCCCAGTGAGTACGACTGGCGGATCGGCGTCCTCGACCACCAACCTCTGTTCGCCTGCAAGTACTACATGGCCAACGGGCATTGGCAGATCTACAACTGGGAGGCCACGAGCGAGGACGAACGATCGGGAGAGAGCGAGACGATCCACGTGGAGTTCGCCCCCCGGGCGGTGGTGCAGGCCGCTCTGCGGGCGACCCGTGTCATCGGCGATGGCCTGTATGGCGTCGACCTCAAGCAGATCGGCGACAAGGCGGTGGTCATCGAGGTCAACGACAACCCCAACATCGATCGCGGGGTCGAGGACCTGGCTCTCGGCATGGAGCTCTACCGAAGAATCGCCCGCTCCTTCCGGCGCCGCATCGAACAGGCCCGGAACTAGCGGCTCGCGCATGTCCCTACGAGGGCGCCTGGTGATTGTCTCTTCCCGTCCGAAGCGGTAGAACGATGCTCGATGAATCGGTCCTGGTTCGAGTCTCTCTTCGGCTTTGTCGAGACCTCGGCCGAGGATGTCCGCCAAAACCTCGTCCTCGAGGGCACGCGCCTGCGCTCGCGCGCAAACGAGCGCGTCTTCGAGGCCGGGCGTCTCGAGATCCCTTCCCTGGCCCGATTGCGAGAGCAGGCCGCCAGCACCGAAGCCTCCGGGAGCACCACCGTCGAGGAGTGGGTCGCCGATGCGCGGGAACTCCACCGGGACGAGCGAGCGGCAGGCGCGCTCTTCCAGGTCGCCTCGCAGTTCAACCTGCTGGAGATGGTCGGCCCCGAGGTACCCCCGGAGCGCGGCGTGACCGGGTACGTCGACGACCACACCCAGGGGCCGGCCTGCGCTATCGCGGCTGCCGCCGGCACCGTCTACCGCGCCTACTTCCACCCGGTCGGCGATCGGATCGGCCAGAGCGCGGACCGGCAGATCGATTGTCTCGCCGACGTCGAAGCACGATTGCGACGCGACGACGAGTCGATGTGGGCGATGCGCAATGGCTACGCCCTGCCCTCGCGCGAGCAATTACGAGAGGTCCGCAGGCGGATCGAGCACTCCTCGGCATCCGAGATCGATGCGCTGCGCGACGCGCTCCGCATCGGCGTCCAATGGAACACGGCCGTAACCCTTCCGGGGGCCGAGGGCCAGGTGAGCCAGGCCTACTGCTCGGCTCTGCCCATCGCCTATTCGCGATTGCCGAGTCGCGATTGGGAACCCTTCGGGCGCCTCGTCCTCGAAGGCGCCTACGAGGCGACCCTCGCCGCCGCTGTCCTGCAGTCTGCCCGGTCGGGCAATCGCAGAGTCTTCCTCACCCTTCTCGGCGGCGGCGCCTTCGGCAACCCCGGGGCGTGGATCATCGACGCCATCGAACGCGCCCTCGATCTGTACGCAGATGCCGGCCTCGAAGTCGTCCTCGTGAGCTACGGCAGCGAGAACCCGGCTATCGGACGACTACTGCGCTAGCCGCGGTCCGCCGGCTAACCGCCCTCGTGAGCTACGGCAGCGAAGAAAACCAAAAAAAGAAAACCAATGGAAAACCAAATGACCGGGAACCTTCCCCCCGCCCCGGAAAAAAGGAAAACGACCGGGAACCTTCCTGGATGCGAAAAAGTTCTCGGCGCCTGCGCGGGCCTGGTTCCCTCGGTGTGGTAGAGTGCGGCCCGCCATGTGCTTGGCTCCCGACCATGGGGAAGCCGCCGGATAGACGGGTCGGCCCGACTCCCGCAGGGCAACGTCTGCGGCCTCGGCCGCTCACCCACCTCGCCCCCCCACCCCACTGCCACGGC
>JAPOLW010000461.1 GCA_029976905.1 bacterium
GGTTCCGAAGCAGCTCGGCCTGCACGCGGGGCAGATCCTCGCGCCAGGCCGCGATCCGCGTCGCTTCGGGGGCTCGGACTCCCCCCAGGGCGAGGGCCCCGGTCTGCGTCGGGGAGGCCGACTCGTGGAAGCGGGAGAACGACGCCCGCCGTTCCAGGAACGACAGCGCCGCCGCGATGTCGGCTTGTACTGCCTCTGGGTCCTGCACCAGTCGCTCGTAGCCGATCCGGACGAAACGCGGATGGTCCGCAAGCCGATGCGCGACGCGCTCGCAGGCGCGCCAGGTCGCATAGTCGCTCAGGTAGCGGTCGGGACGGCCGGCGTGACGGCTGGTGATCACGGCGCGCGGGTCCCGGACGGCGTAGAGGACATAGAGCACCGGGTCGCCGCGCAGGGCCCGCTCCAGTCGCAGGATGTCCAGGGGCTTCTTGCTGAGAAAGAGAGCCGCATCCCCGGGCGGTGGCTCGAAGAGCGACTGTTCACGCGCGCAGCGTCCATCGAAGACGAAGCCCGCCCACATCATCTCGAGTAGGAGAGTGGTGCCGCTGCGCTCACACCCGACGATGTGCACACGACGACTGCGTCGTCTTGCGTCCAACGCTCGAGATCCTATGATCGCTTCCATCCCACCTCGAGAACCGGAGGAGTTTTTCGCATGGCAATCGAAGAAGGCAAAGCGGCGCCCGCTTTCACCCTACCCGACCAGAACGGCAAAAAGGTCGCCCTGCGGGACTTCAAGGGCGACAAGAACGTCCTCGTCTACTTCTACCCCCGGGACGACACGCCGGGGTGCACCAAGGAGGCGTGTGGGTTTCGCGACCTGAAGAAGGAACTCGCGAAATACGACACCCAGGTCCTCGGCATCAGCGCCGACGGTGCCGAATCGCACCAGAAGTTCGCCAAGAAATACAAACTCAATTTCCCCCTCCTTTCCGACGAGCAGCGCAAGGTCATGGAGAAATACGGCGCCTATGGCGAGAAGATGATGTACGGAAAGAAGACCGTCGGTGTCATCCGTTCGTCGGTTCTGATCGGGAAGGACGGGAAGGTGAAGAAACACTGGGCAAAGGTGGCCAACGCCGCCAAGCATCCCGACCAGGTCATCGCGATCCTGCAGGATCTGGCCTGACGCGGCGCTTCGCCGCCGCGCCCGGTGGACGCCGTCCTCCATGCGACACGTTTTGCTCTTCGACATCGACGGAACCCTCGTGCACGCGGGAGGCGCGGGGCGACTGGCGCTGACGCGTGCTCTGCATACGGAGTTCGATGTGCCGTCTCCGCACCTGGAGGTCGGCTTCGCTGGCCGAACCGATCGCGCCATCGTGTCCGAGGCACTGATCGAGCACGGACTCGAGCCCGACGAAGAGCGCTTCGGCCGCTATCTCGACGCCTACCTGGAGCATCTACCCCAGAGCCTGACCGAGCAGGCCGGCCACGTCCTTCCCGGAGCGCGCGAGCTACTCGACGCCCTCGACGCCCGTTCCGACGTCATACTGGGCCTGGTGACCGGGAACATCGAACGCGCCGCGCGCCTGAAACTCGCCCACTTCGGCCTCGATCATTTTTTCGTGGGCGGCGGCTTCGGCGACCACCACCACGATCGCAACGACGTCGCCCGCGACGCCGAACGTGCGGTCGCCGCGCACCGGGAAGACGGTGATCTCACCTGGGTCATCGGAGACACGGCCAACGACGTTCGCTGCGCCCGCGCCATCGGCGCACGCGCCGTTGCGGTCTGCGGCGGATTCGGGAGACGGCGCGAACTCGAAGCCTGCGCGCCCGATCACCTACTCGACGACCTGGCCGATACCCGAAACTTCCTCACGCTCCTCGATCGCGCCGCGCCCTGATCGCAGCGGGGCCTGTCCGCCTGCCGAGGCCCGGGCGAAGAAGGGGCTCGTCCAGGCCGCACCGCCATCGGTCTGGATCACGCGAAGGTAGAGATAGTCGCCCTCCCGAAGAAGCGGGATCTCAGCCACGCCCGTCGATTCGCGCTTGCCTTCTCCCGCGATCGATACCAGTGGTGCGCCACGACGGATGACGTCGATGCGTTCGATGGGAGCGGTCGCCGCGACGCTCCAGGCAAGCCGGTGCGCGGTGGCGCCCGGCGTCAGCGGCACGTCGGCTCCCATGGACTGCCCGTCGAGCGACGTCTGGACGAGGATGCGGGGGCCATTGGTGCCGTAGGTCCGACGCTGGCGCAGTCCGTCGAGCAGGGCGCCGCGGCTGCGGGGTTCCCCGGCGGCGACCCACACCGCGGCGACGCCCGATTTGCCCCCGGCGATCTGCGACAAGCCGGGATGCCCGTCGTGTCCGTCACTCCCGCCGGTGAACCCGAGTCGATAATCCCGGTCGAGCGCATCGCGCACGTAGTTGCCGGGCTTCGCGTTGTAGATCGGCATCGGCGAGTCGGGCGCCTCGCTGCTGCCGTGCACCGAAGCGATCTCGGTCACTGGCTCGAGCTCGGGGTCCGGGGGAATGGACCAGTCGGTCGGCACCGGGCCGCCGGCCGAGTGGTGGGCAATGGTGAGTACCGGCTGGCCACGCAGGGCGTCCCAGAGTTCGGTGGGAGTGTCGACGTCCGGGTCGAGCGAGCTCAGGACGCGAAGCTCGTCCTCCTCCTCCCCGAAGTGCACGACGTGCCGGTGCCCTTCCACCCAATTCGTCCACTCGAAGCCGAGCAGGGCGACGTAGCGACCCGGCTCGTGGAAGCGCCGCACGTCGGCGACGGTGCGTTCCCAGAGCCCGGGTGTGCCGTCGAGGGGCTCCATTCCCCAGTGGTCGTGGTCGGTGACCGCCAGGAAATCGAGACCGGCGGCGTCCCGCCCGTATTCGAAGTACTCCGCCGGCGTCGCCGATCCGTCGGAGAGCTGGGTATGTCCCTGCAGATCGCCCCACAGCAGCGTCGCCGACGCGGCTCCGTCCACCAGCATCGGATTGCTTTCGGCCTCGACCGGGCGGCCCTCGATCGCAGTGGTCGCCCGCACCCGGAAGAGGCCCTCCCCGGAGACGGGAACCTCGATGGTGCGACGGCCGCCATCGTCCGGCGCGAAGGTGATCGACTCCGGTAGATCGAGTCCGTCGCCGTCGCCGTCGACGGCCAGTTGAACGTCACCCGCGAACTCGGGCCCCATGTTGCCGACGCGGTCGAGAACGGCCACCGTGAGTGCGGCCGTCTCTCCTGGCCGCGCACTCCCAGGCAGAGCGACGTGCAGCCGTGCCGCGCGATCGGCGTGCACGTCGACTGCAGGCGAGCGCTCGATCAACTTGCGTACGCCATCGCCATCCCCGTCCACGGCAATCCAGAGCCGCGAATCCTCTTCGGCGAAACGATCCACGCGTGCCCGCGCAGCACCCGCTCCGTAGTCGATCCGGATTTGCTCCCCGGGAGCCAGAGCGCGTCCCTGGATCTCGATGGCAAGAAGCTGCGGTCCGAGGGTCGTCGGTGCCAGCGTCACGCCGTCCACATCCGTCTCGATCACCGTATAGCCGGGCGCGCGCTCGTCGAGCACCTGCGGCGTATCCCAGTTCCAGAAGGGGGAGACCTGTAGGAAGACCGTGCCGCCCTCGGCGACGCCCAGCGGCCCGGCTTCGAAGACCAGGGGGATGCGGGTGCGGGTGCCCGCCGCGACCTGCGGCCGTGCCCCGGGCTCCTGGTGGCCTTCGATCCAGGCGCGCCCGCCGCCATCCGATGGGCTTCGCGGCGTCTCGAGATCCGCCAACATTTCGGCCTTGATCTCCGGGTGTGCCCAGGTCCGCGCCGGCGCGACGGT
>JAPOLW010000462.1 GCA_029976905.1 bacterium
CTGTCGATTGGCACGCGCATCTGCGCGGTAGACTCCCGGGCGGCCTCGATGCCCTTCTGCATGACGACTGCGTCTTCTACTCCCCGGTGGTCTTCACGCCCCAGCGCGGCAAGGAGATCACCAAGCTGTATTTGAACGCGGCCGGAGCGACCCTGGGCGACGACGACGGACCGGCGGGCAGCACGCCGGCCGAGACCCGGGGAGATTCCGCGAAAAAGGGCTTCCGCTATACGAAGGAGATCCTCTGCGGACACCATGCGGTGCTCGAGTTCGAAACGGAACTCGAGGGCAAGTACGTCAATGGCATCGACATGATCACCTGTGACGACCAGGGCCGGATCATCGAATTCAAGGTGCTGGTGCGCCCGTTGCAGGCGATCAACCTCTTGCACCAACAGATGGCGCGCATGCTGGAGTCGATGAAGGGTTGACGTCCAGAGCCCCCGGCGATCCTCTTCCTGCGTTTACAAGGCTCGGCCCCGCCGATACACTCTTCGGGTTCGGCGCGCCGCACGGCGCCCGCACGGCGAGCGCCCCTCCGGGGTGACGTCACCACCCTTTCCAAACGCACCGACGGAGAACGAAACCCATGGCCGACGCCGATACCACCGAGTCGAAAAACTATCAGGCGGACATCCCCGCCCCCAACGAGCCCTTCTTCCTCAAGGGGTCGAACAATCTCGACTGGGGCATGAAGAATCGCCTCTCGCAGATCTTCAACCCGGACTCGGGTCGCACCGTCATGTTGGCTTTCGACCACGGATATTTCCTCGGACCAACCAGTGGCCTCGAGCGCATCGACCTCAACATCGTGCCGCTCATTCGATACGCCGACACGCTCATGTTGACCCGCGGCATCCTGCGCAGCACGATCCCGCCCACCTACACGCGTGGCATCGTCCTGCGCTCCAGCGGCGGCCCGAGCATTCTGAAGGAACTCTCCGACGAGGAGATCGCCGTCAGCATCGACGAAGCCGTTCGATTGAACGTCGCCGCCATGGCCGTCCAGGTCTTCATTGGCGGCGAGTTCGAAACCCGGTCGATCCACAACATGACCCGCCTGGTCGACATGGGGAATCGACACGGTATCGCCACTCTGGGCGTCACGGCCGTCGGGAAGGACATGGTGCGCGACGCCAAGTATATGCGGCTGGCGACCCGCATTTGCGCCGAGCTCGGTGCTTCCTACGTCAAGACGTACTACGTCGACGAAGACTTCGAGACCGTCACCGCCAGCTGTCCGGTTCCGATCGTCATCGCCGGCGGCAAGAAACTCCCCGAGGCCGAGGCACTGCAGCTGGCGCACAATGCGGTTCAGCAAGGTGCGGCCGGTGTCGACATGGGACGCAACATCTTCCAGTCCGACGCTCCGGCAGCCATGATCCAGGCCGTACGGGCCGTGGTGCACGAGAACATGTCGCCGAAGGACGCGCTCGATCTCTACGAGACGCTCAAGAACGACGGCGCACGACGCGCCGCATCCTGAGGCGGCTGCCAGGCCGCCCTCCATGGCGAATCCAACCGTCTTCGAATCGATCCGCGCCGCTGCACCGACGATCAGCGTCGGCATGCTGACGGCCGACCTCGGCCATCTTGCGGACGCCTTCGGTGTGCTCGAGAAGAGCGGCGTCCGACTCGTCCACTACGACGTCATGGACGGATGTTTCTGCCCGATGACGACGATTGGGCCTCCGGTCGTGGGTGCGGTGAAGACGCCGCTCCTCAAGGACGTCCACCTCATGGTGAACGAGCCCGAGCGGAAGGTGGCCGACTACGTCCGCGCGGGGGCCGACATCGTCACGGTCCACGCCGAAGCCGGCGCCTATCCCCATCGGGCCCTCCAGGAGGTCGCCTCGATGGAGAACGCCAATGACCCCGCGCGCGGGATCGTGCGCGGAATCGCCCTGGTGCCCGGAACCCCGGTCGAGGCCATCGAGCCGGTCCTCGACCTGGCCGACCTCGTCCTTCTGGTCACGATCAACCCAGGCTGGGGTGGTCAGGCCTTCGGCGCCCAGACCCCACGACGCCTCGAGCGCGCCCGCGAGCTGATCGACGCCGCGGGCCGGGACGTGCTCCTCGGCGTCGACGGCGGCGTGACCCGCGGCAACATTCACGACGTCGCCGCGCTCGGGTGCGACATCATCATTACCGGAAGCGCCGTTTTCGACGGCAAGGCTCCGGCCGAGAACGCCCGCTTCATGCTCGACGCCGTGGCGGGGAGTCGCTGACGGTGGAGAGTCGCTGGTCGGACGCGGAAGCGCGCCGCTTCGTCGAGCTCTACGGCGAAGCGTACGGCGAGGATCTGGCGCTGCGGACCTATACGAGTCGACTTCTGGGCGCCGAGCGATCGCTGGTCCTGCACGGGGGTGGCAATACCTCGGTCAAGGGTTCGGTACGCAGCGTCCTCGGCCACGACGTTCCGGCCCTCTTCATCAAGGCCTCCGGTCACGACCTCGCCACCATCGAACCGGCCGGACACGTCGCCGTCGATCTCGATTACGTCCAGCGCTTGCGCGTCCTGGAGGACCTCTCCGACGAGGAGATGGAGAATCAACTGCGGTGTCATCTCTTCGATCATCGCGCACCGACGCCCTCGATCGAGACTCCGGTCCACGCCTTCCTTCCCGGACGTTTCGTCGATCACACCCACGCGGACGCCATCCTCGCTCTCACCAACCAACCCGAGGGGGAAGTGCACTTGCGCGCAGCCCTCGGCGACGAAGTTCTCATCCTCCCGTACGTGCTGCCCGGATTCCGCCTCTCGGTCGAAGTCGATCGGGCGGCCGCCGCGGCGCCCACGGCGCGCGCCATGGTGTGGACCCATCACGGCCTCATCGTGTGGGGCGACTCCGCCCGTGAGACCTACGAGCGCATGATCGACCTGGTCTCGAAAGCCGAGGCCTACCTCGACCGCGCCCAGACGCCGAGCCCGAGAATCTCGACCTCACCCGACGCCGAAACGGTCGACGCCCGTCTGGCCACCCTCGCGCCTCTGCTTCGCGGGCGACTCGCCCGGAGCCGCAACGAGGCCGAGCGCCCCTACCGTCGCGTCCTGCTGCGACCGCTCACCAGTCGGGCTGTCCGTGACGTTGTCGATCGACCCGACGGACGCGCCCTCGCCGTCTCTCCACCGCTCACCAGCGACCATCTCATCCGGACGCGGATCCTGCCCGCCTGGATCGACGCTCCACGATGGGACGATGACGAGGGTCTGGCCAAGCAGGTGGACGCTGCTCTGGCGAACTGGGCGGCCGACTACGAGGCCTACCTCGACCGCCATGCGGCCCGCATGCCCGAGGGCGTGCGGCCCTTCGATCCCCTGCCCGCGGTCGTGCTCGTGCCGGGACTGGGTGCGCTCTGCGCCGGCGAGGACGCCGCGGCCGCCGTGATCGCCCGGGACATCACCGAGCAGACGCTCCTCGCCAAGGAGCGCATTGCGGCCATGCACGCGGAGTACCGCGCTCCAGCCGAAGAGCACCTCTTCGACATGGAGTATCGGCCCCTACAGCACGCCAAACTCGCGACACGAACCGATCCACCGCTGGCCGGGCAGGTTGCCATGGTCACCGGGGCCGCGGGCGCCATCGGATCGGGCATCTCCGAGTGCCTCCTCGAGGCGGGCGCGCACGTCGCCGTCACCGACCTTCCCGGAGAGGGCCTCGACGCCCTGGCCCAACGGCTGGCCGAGCGGTTTCCGGAACGGGTGCTTCCCGTCGGTCTCGACGTCGCCGACGAGGCTTCGGTCGAAGGCGGCTTCGCAGC
>JAPOLW010000463.1 GCA_029976905.1 bacterium
GTCGCGGGAGTGGTCCGGGACGTGGAGGCGCGCCTGGGCCGACTCGACGTCGCGGTCAACGCCGCTGGAGCCGGTTCGGCCGGAAGCGTTCTGGACCAGAGCGCGGAGGCGTGGTCGGCGACGTTGCGCACCAATCTCGACGGCGCGATGTTTTGCGTGAAGCATCAGGCCGCCGCCATGGTGCGCGGCGGGCAGGGAGGAGCCATCGTGAACATCTCCTCCATCGCCGGGGTTCTCACGCATCGCTTGATGAGTGCCTATTGCGTCTCCAAGGCCGGGCTCGAGATGCTCACGCGCTGCGCGGCGGACGAGTTGGGTGCGCAGCGCATCCGGGTGAACGCACTGCGACCGGGGCTGGTCCCCACCGACCTGGCCGGCCCGCTGGTGGCGCACGAAGGTTTGCGGGCCGACTATCAGGCGCGCATGCCCTTGCATCGCCTCGGGACGGTAGAAGACATCGCCGAGGCGGTCTTCTTCCTGGTGAGTGATCGCTCGACCTGGATCACCGGCCAGGTGTTCGGTGTCGACGGCGGCCATACGCTGCGCGGCGGCCCCAACATCGACCTCGTGTTGGGCGCGTGACCGCCCGGGAACGAGCGCTCACCCGCATCCGCGAACGGGTCGGTGCGTCCGGCTGGATCGACGATCCGGCGGAGATGGAGCCCTACCTCGTCGAATGGCGTGGACGCTGGCGGGGGCAAGCGCCGGCGATCGTGCGGCCGGGATCGACCGCGGAGGTGGCCGAGGTGGTTCGACTCTGCGCCGATGCCGCGATCCCGATCGTTCCGCAGGCCGGCAATACCTCCCTTTGCGGAGCCTCGGTTCCCGGAGAGGATGGGCAGGCTCTCGTCCTTTCGGTTTCGCGTCTATCGCGCATCCGCGAGGTGAATCCCGTCGACGACACGATGACGGTCGAAGCGGGCTGCGTCCTGGCCGATGTCCAGCGGGCCGCCGCGGAGGTCGACCGCTTGTTTCCCCTGAGCCTGGCGGCCGAGGGGTCCTGCCAGATCGGCGGCAACCTCTCGACCAATGCGGGCGGCGTCCACGTTCTCCGTTACGGGAATGCGCGCCGACTGGTGCTCGGGGTCGAGGTCGTGTTGCCCGACGGCCGCATCTGGGACGGCCTCCGGCGCCTGCGCAAGGACAATACGGGGTATGCGCTCCGGGAGCTCTTTCTCGGTGCAGAGGGGACGCTCGGCATTCTCACGGCCGCCGTCCTCGAGCTTTTCCCCCGCCCCCGTCAGCGCTGGGTCGCCTTCGTCGCCGTCCGCGACGTCGCCGCTGCCCTCGAACTCCTCTCCCTGGCGCGCGCCACCAACGGCCCAGCGGTTTCCAGTTTCGAGTTCATCCCCCGCATCGCACTCGACTTCGTGCTGCGCCACATTCCCGGTACGCGGGACCCTCTGGCCGAGCGCCATGCCCACTACGTGCTGGTCGAGTTGGATTCGACCGTCGAGGGGGATCGAAGCCTTGCGGAGCGTGGGCGGACATTTCTCGAACGGGCACTGGAGCGTGGTCTGGTGCACGATGCCGCCGTCGCCGAGAGCGCCCCGCAGATCGATCGCCTCTGGAGGTTGCGGGAGAGCATCTCGGAGGCCCAGAAGGGCGAAGGGGCGAGTGTGAAGCATGACGTCGCCGTGCCCTTGAGTCGGGTCGGCGATTTCCTGACCGAGGCGACCCGCGGGGTCGAAGCGGCCTGGCCCGGCGTCCGGGTCGTCGCCTTCGGCCACCTCGGGGACGGAAACATCCATTTCAACTTGAGCGTACCCGAGGGCGAGGAGGACGGCCCTTTTCTGGATCACTGGGAGGCCTTCAGCCGCATCGTCCACGACGTCGTGGTCTCCCTGGAGGGAAGCATCGCGGCCGAGCACGGCATCGGACGGCTCAAGCGCGACGAACTGGTGCACTACAAGAGTGCGACCGAGATGGATCTCATGCGCACCTTGAAGAAGGCTTTGGATCCGCAGGGGTTGATGAATCCGGGCCGGGTGGTTTGAATCGACGACGCGAGGCGTTCGCCGTCCCGCTGCGCACGGGGAGCCGACGGCGGCCGTCGCGTCGCGACACAGGGAAGGGGAGAGGTTTGGCGACCAGAATCATCGCAATGGGAGCGTTGCTGGCCGGAATCGGTGTGGCCCTGGGCGCGTTTGGGGCGCATGGCCTGAAGGATCGGCTGAGCCCGGACCTTCTGGCGGTGTACCACACCGCCGTCGAGTATCAGTTCCTGCACGCATTCGCGCTGATCCTCCTGGGGCTCTTCGTGGCCGCACGGGGCGAGTCCTCGGGTACGACCGTCGCCGCCTGGGCGTTTGGTTGCGGCATCGCGGTTTTTTCCGGGAGCCTCTACCTCATGGCCGCAACCGGGGTGCGTTGGCTCGGCGCGATCACGCCCTTCGGCGGCGTTGCCTTTCTGGTGGGTTGGGCCCTGTTCGCCTGGGCCGCCTGGAAGGCCTGAGGCGAGACCCGCCGAGGTTGGTTGTCGCCGGGGCGCGTGGGCGCCGGTCTCGACCCGCCGACCCAGAAGCGGCGAAACCCGCGCCGGGAGAGGAGGCTCCCAACGCGGGCTTCGCTGTCCGACCCGCAAGAAATGGCGTCCGTCGTGGAGCGGGGATCCCCGGCGGACGCCGGCCGGACCCGAGGCGATCAGGTCGCCGAATGGGCCTGGGAGCCGTAGGCCGGGATCCCGTGCTCACTCATGTCGAGGCCGCGCTGCTCTTCCTCGGGCGAAACCCGCAGAGCGCTCATCGCCTTGAGGGTCCCGAAGACGCCCAACATGGTGACGAAGGCCCAAAGGGGAATCACCAGGGACCCGATGATCTGCGCATCCATGGGGTGACTGCCGAAGATACCGGTGGCAAGGCCACCCCATACGCCGCAAAGGCCGTGGACCGGCCACGCGCCCACCGGGTCGTCGATCTTCGCCTTGTCCAGGAGCACGATCCCGCCGACGACGAGAACACCAGCCACCGCGCCGATCGCGAGAGCTTCGAGGTTGGTCACGGAGTCACAGTTGGCGGTGATCCCGACCAGGCCGGCGAGGGCGCCGTTGAGGGCCATCGTGAGGTCGGGCTTTCCGAAGAGACCCCAGGCGACGACGAGAGCGAGCAGAGTTCCGGCCGCGGCCGCCAGGGTCGTGTTCGCAGCGATGAGGACGGTCGCGTCGGTGTTGGCCGCGCCGGTGAAGGCGAGCTGGCTGCCCGGGTTGAAGCCGTACCACCCGACCCAGAGAATGAAGACGCCGAGGGTCGCGAAGGTGAGGTTGTGACCGGGGATGGGCCGCGAGGATCCGTCTGCGGCGTAACGACCCAGCCGGGGGCCGAGCACGATCGCACCCGCCAGTCCGGCGAAACCCCCAACGGCGTGAACGACGATCGATCCGGCGAAGTCGTAGAAGCCCATCGCGTCGAGCCAGCCGCCACCCCATTTCCACATGCCGCTGATCGGGTAGATCAGACCCGTCAGGATCGCGCTGTAGACGAGGTAGGCCGAGAACTTCATGCGACCGGCGACCGCACCCGAGACGATCGTGGCGGCCGTTGCGGCGAAGGCGACCTGGAAGAGCCAATCGACCTGTGGGTTGAGCGCGCCCGGCTCCGGGGAGGGAGGCGTCTCGCTGACGCCAAAGCCTCCGAAACCGAAGAAGCCGCCCGCGAAGTCCTCGCCGGGGTACATGATGCCGTAGCCGATCAGGAAGAACAGGAAGACGCCGATCGCCATGTCCATGACGTTCTTGCACAGGATGTTCACGGCGTTCTTGG
>JAPOLW010000464.1 GCA_029976905.1 bacterium
GAGAACCGGGAGATCGAGGGCCCCTATCTCGACTACTGCCGCGAGCAATTCGGAGAGCTGCGTCGGCCGATCAAGGTCGTCGTGGATGCCGGCAATGGCGCGGGTGGCCCCATCGGTCGGGCGGTGCTGCGCAACCTGGGGTGCGAGGTTCTCGACATCCATTGCGAGCCCGACGGGCGCTTCCCGAATCACCATCCCGATCCGACCCTGCCCGAGAACCTGGAGGAGCTCATTCGTACCGTCGATCGCGAGGGCGCCGATCTGGGCGTCGCCTTCGACGGAGATGCCGACCGGCTCGGCGTCGTGGCGCCCGGCGGCCGTATCCTTTGGGGGGACGAGCTTCTCGTGATCTTCGCGCGCGAGATCCTGGCTCGCCGTCCGGGAAGCGTCGTGATCAGCGAGGTGAAGTGCTCGCAGCGGCTCTTCGATGAGGTCGCGCGCCTTGGAGGCAGGCCGGTCATGTGGAAGGCGGGCCATTCGCTCATCAAGGCGAAGATGAAGGAGATGGACGCTGCGGTTGGCGGAGAGATGAGCGGCCATATGTTTTTTGCCGATCGCTTCCTCGGTTACGACGACGCGGTTTACGCAGCCGCCCGGCTGTTGGAGATTCTCGCCGACTCCGAGGGGGGCGTGGCGGATCTTCTCGCCGGTCTGCCGGCGGCCCATACGACCCCGGAACTCCGCGTCGATTGTGCGGATACGGTAAAATTCGCCGTCGCCGATCGCGTGCGCGACAAACTGGCTGCTCGTTGGCCGGTCAACGACATCGACGGGGTGCGCGCGGATTTCGGAGATGGCTGGGGATTGGTGCGGGCCTCGAACACCCAGCCCGCGCTGGTTCTGCGCTTCGAGGCGACCAGCGAAGCCCGCCGCGACGAATTGCGCGCCTTGGTCGAAGCGGTCGTGGCCGAGGCTCGCTCCGAGGTCGCCGGGGCCACCTGAGCGAGAGGGCTGGTCGGGCGGAGGCGCACTGCCAGCCGGGAACGTCAGCCCGGATTCATTCCGCGTGGACGCCTCCTGTGCGCTGCGCTACGTCCCGGGGAGGAGAAAGGAGAAAACACCATGCAGGACGTCTACATCGTCGAAGCGGTTCGTAGTCCCATCGGTCGTCGCAAGGGGGCGCTCTCGGGCCTCATGCCTGCCGACCTCCTCGGCGCGGTGCAGAAAGCCGCCATCGAACGGTCGGGTATCGAGCCCGGTCAGGTCGGTCAGGTGGTGGGCGGGTGCGTCTCGCAGGTGGGAGAGCAATCCTTCAACATCGCCCGGGTGGCCTGGTTGGCGGCGGGGCTTCCGCTGGAGGTGGCCTCGACCACGGTGGACAGCCAATGCGGCTCTTCCCAGCAGGCGACTTCGGTCGCGGCGGGCCTGATCGGCGCGGGCATCGAGGACGTCGTGTTGGCCTGCGGCGTGGAGATGATGACGCGGGTTCCGCTGGGCACCAACATGCAGGGCGGCTTCCCGATGTCTCCTGCCTACGTGGAGCAATACGCGCCGACCTCTCAGTTCCAGGGCGCCGAGATGATCGCCCGGGAGTACGGCATCACGCGGGAAGACACGGATCGCTTCGGCCTGCGGAGCCAGGAGCGTGCGGCCGCGGCCTGGAGTGCCGGTCATTTCGATCGGGAGATCACGCCCATCGAGGCCCCGGTTCTCGACGACGACCGCAACCCGACCGGGCAGATGGCCCAGGTGGCGCGCGATGAGGGTCTACGCTCGACCTCTCTGGAGAAGCTCGCGGGCCTGAAGGCGGTCGAAGAGGGTGGAATCCATACGGCGGGTTCCTCCTCGCAGGTCTCCGATGGCGCTGCGGCGGTTCTTCTCGCATCGCCGGCCCGGGTCAAGGAACTGGGTCTCAAGCCGCGCGCGCGTATCAAGGCGACGACACTGGTGGGATGTGACCCTGTGACGATGCTCAAGGGTCCGATCCCGGCCACCCGCAAGGTCCTCGCGCAGACCGGTCTGCGCATCGATGAGATCGACACTTTCGAAGTCAACGAAGCCTTCGCGACGGTGGTGCTCGCCTGGGAAAAGGAACTGCAACCCAATGCCGAGCGGGTCAATCCCAACGGCGGGGCGATCGCTCTGGGCCACCCCACCGGGTGCACCGGGGCCCGCCTGATCACCACGGCGTTGCACGAGTTGGAGCGCACCGGCGGTCGGTACGGTTTGATCTCCATGTGCTGCGGCGGCGGTCTGGGCACGGGGACGATCATCGAGCGCCTCTGAGTCCGGAAGAAAATTAAATGACCAAGAATGACTAGAATGACTAGGTGACTAGGGTGACTAGGTGACTAGAAGAAGGACTAGGTGACCAGGAGAGGAGGCGCGTGAGCGACCAGGAACATGACGTGAGCGATTTGTTTCACTGAGGTTCGCTGGACTCGGGGGGGTCCGGGCGGGTTGGTCGCGGGACGCAGGAGAGACCCTGATCGTCGAAAAGTCCGTCGACCGACGTTCCGTATCGCGCCTGAATCCACGGTCGGCGAGGCTCTACCCCAGTTCGAAGTCGCCGCAACAAATCAGCCCGCAAACATGGAGGGTCGAAACGCTCGCGGCGGGAACGTCACCCCGGTCTCCCCCGCGCAGAAGCGCCGAGACGCCTCCCGGAACGCCCGCTGGAACTTCCAGTACCGATGCAGGTACTCAAGCATCTCCCTGGTCTGCTTCGCCCACACGATCATCCGCCGTCGATTTTCGAACCACGGCTGCATCGGCAGATCCCGGCGCGTCTCGCGCGACATCTCGAGGACCTGCCGGCGCCCGAGCACCTTGGCGCCGGCTGCTAGCCTCTCGCTCTTGGCCGACACCTCGATTTCTTCCACCGCACGCGTCACGTGGCCCCGGAACTCCTCGTCGCTCAGCGCGCGCAAGCAGGGCAGCCGGGCCAGGACGACCTCGTACCGGTTCGCGAAGTCGGCCTTTTTCACCGCCCTCGGACGGACAGCCGCGCGCTGGGCCTGGACGGCGCGCCCGTACCCCGTGCCATCGAACCACGAGCCCCGGCGGCGCTTGCCCCGGAGAAGGTCGATGGCGCAATGCACGCCAGGCCATTGCAGGGGGCTTGCGACAAGCCCCTCCTTGGTGGCCTGTGCGAGCACGTACCGGAAGGCACGCTGCTCGCTGTCCGGGCCCACCAGGGCCGTCGACTCGTAGCGCTGCCACATGCGGTCCGGCCAATCGATGTGCGCACCCCAGCGGCGGCTGATCTCGCGCTCGATGAAGCCGATGAAGGCGGGGAGATCCTCGGGGGAGCCCTGGACCAGAAGGTGGGCATGATTGGAGAGCCAGGCGTGGGCGAAGAGTTGTACGCCAGGCCAGAGTTCCTGAGCGCGGCCGATGACGCCGGCGACGATGTCGTTGAGGACGCCGCGACGGTCGGGACGTAAAAGGAAGCGCCCCTGAAAGCAGCGGAGCAGTACGTGATAGACGACTGAGGGGTCGTGGAAGCGGGCGTGCTTCACCCCGCGGAAGAGGGTGGCGGGAGGCTGCCCTTCGATGGAGGCTCCGATCGGCATGGAACAAAAGCGGTGCAATACCCGCGCCAAGGAACCGCCCGCGGAAACCGGAGCTTTTTTCGCAGAGGCTGAAACATGTCGCTTCAAAACCCGCCCGCGCACGCAACATTTCGTTTAGGTCACGTTCCTGGTCGTTTATCCCTATCCTCCCTATCCCTATCCTCTATTCCTCGTAGTACCTGGCCTCGAACTCGGCCGGTGGGATGTCACCGATCGGCTGGAGTAGCCGTCGGGTATTGAACC
>JAPOLW010000465.1 GCA_029976905.1 bacterium
GTCACCGTGAAATTGCTCACCACGCTCAAGAAGTTCGCACCAGAGGGGTCCCAGGGTGGAGTCGCAACCCTCGAGGTCACCGCGGATGCGACGGCGCGGACGATCGTCGAAGCGCTCGGGATCCCGGAGGACTTCGTGGGCGCCGTCTTTCTCGGCGCCCAGCGGGGGGAAATGTCGAGCGCCCTGAGCGAGGGAGTCGAGGTCAACCTGCTCGCGCCCATCGGCGGCGGCTGAGCGGAAACGGGGCAAAAAACCCCGAGGGCACCTTCGCGAACGTTTGCGAGTCGTTCGGCCTCGCCCGGTGCAGCGAGGAGCCCTCGGGGTCGGTGGTGACTGGTATGCTCCCAGTCCACCACGAAAACGTGGCGTGGCCTAGGAGACCACCACCTCACAGATCACCGAACTAAGACTACCCACTGTCTGACCACCCCCTTTCTCGGCGCCGACGCCTCCGAAGCCTTCTTCGGACCGCCCATCTCTGCGGGTCCAGCCCCGCTTCCGGCCCGAGACCGCCGATTGTCCCGGCACCGGCCACGATTCACGAACGGCATACGGCCTTTCCGCATGACGCCCGTTCACGGGTCCTGTTTCACCCGAATCGCTCACCTCAGATAGTAGGACGAAGCCCAACGGGTGTCCAGAAGATCCGACGCCACGGGCGTGGATCGGCCGCCGGTCGGGGGAAGGGAGGCTCCGGCCCCCTCAGTCGGCCTTGGCGCGGGAGACGTAGGCCCCGTTCTCGGTCTCGACGCGGATGGTTTCCTCGACGTCGATGAACTCGGGAACCTGGACCACGAGGCCGGTCTCGACCGTGGCCGGTTTGAGCGTGTTGGTCACTGTCGCCGTCTTCAGGCCGGGGGCCGTTTCGACGACCTTGAGGTCGACGTGCTTTGGAAGCGAAACGCCAATCGGGGTGGTGTCGTGGAATTCGACTTCGACGCGGGTGTTGGGAAGCAGAAACTTCTCCCGACCGTCGAGATCTTCGGACGTCAGCGCGATCTGCTCGTAGGTCTCGGTGTCCATGAAGTGGAACTGCTCGCCGTCGGCGTAGAGGAATTCCATTTCCTTCTGCTCGAGCGTGATTCGCTCCACCTTGTCGTCCGACCGGAAGCGGTGCTCGCTCGAATTGCCCGAGCGCATGTTCCGAACCTTGGTCTGCACCATGCCCCGCCAGTTTCCGGGCGTGACGTGGGTGACGTTGAGGACGCGATGGAGATCGTCCTTGTGCATGATCACCATACCGGCGCGCAGCTGAGTGGCAGAAATGAGCATCGAACGGGTCCTTCCTAGGGCTTGGGGGCCATGAAAACGAGAATCTTCAGCCGCCCGGGTCCCGGGTTCGAGACACCGTGCGAAACCCCGGGGGCAGCGTGGGCAAGGCCCCCGGGTTCCACCCGGCGGGTCTCCCCTCCAACCTCGATGTCGGCGACTCCTTCGAGTACGAAGTAGATCTTGTCCGAATGAGCGTGCGCGTGGGCCTTTTGCACCTGCCCTGGTTCGAAGCAGTAGACGTCGCAGAACATATTCTGCGAATCAAAGAGATTGCACTTCGCCATCTTCTCCGCGGAAAAGACGGCGTGCTCGTCGAGGGTCGTAAAGGCACCCATGGGGCGTTACCTCCCGGCGGCGACCACGATGGTCACCACCGTCAGGGCCACCGTGAACCACGCGGCCCCGCGTAGCCGGCGAATCATGCTGGAGAGCCTGGCTTCGTCGACCTCGTCGCTCCAATCATCCTCTCGAACGAGCCGGTGGCCGAGCCCCAGGCAGACGTACACGCCACTCATGAGCACGAAGAAGGCGAGGCCCAGTTTCCACGCGAGGTACTGCCCGAAGCTGTCGAAATACGCGCCTCCCAGGTTTTGCTTCAGCCCGGTGATGCTCCAGGCGCCGGTCATGAGCATGATTCCGAGCAGGCCGATCGCGGTCGGGTCATAGGCCCGGAGAACGCGCGTCAGGCGGTGCCGGCGCTGGAGCGGGTCGGCGACGCGCTCCGCACTCGGAATGGCAAAGAGCGCCAGGCCGACGGTTGCGCCGAGATAGAGGCCCGTGGCGACGAGGTGGAACCACAACAACACACCATGGGTGGGTAGCCAATGCGGAAGCCAGGGGAAAGACCCGCTTGCGCGAACGCACAGAGGCTGGTTTCAACAAGGCGCGATGGCGGGAGACGGCGACGAAGAGAGCGGACCGCTGGCCTACGCCGGGTACGTCGCCCGGTACTCCCGTGGTCGCGGCGTGGGTACCTTGCGGAGCGCCTCGGGGCGCGAGATTCCCTTCGACATTCGCTTCTGTGAGCTCGCCGGGGTCGGGCGAGGAGAGCGCATCCGCGAGGCGCTCGACGAGGGCCTCCCCGTGGCGTTCGACGTCGGCTGGACCTCCCGGGGCCTCGTGGTCACCTGGATGCGCTTCGCGTCCGAATCGGGCGACTCACAAAGGCAGGCCGGTGCGGAAGGTGAAGTATCGGCCGAGGAAGCTACCGACGAGTACCGCGAGAGTGGCGATGTAGAATAGGCCGGTCGCCGCCATCGTCTGTGGGATGGCCAGAACCCGCGCCGTCAGGGCGGCGATCCCCAGGGTGGCAATGGGCCCCAGCAGGAACCGGGCGCCGGCCAACGGGGCGTAGGCACGCGCGCTCGGGTCTTCCTGCAAGCCCATCCCGACCATCAGCACGGCCAGGAGAACCGCCTCCGCTACGATCGTGCCCACGAAGTAGCGGAAGCAGCGACGAAACGGCTCGATCTCCATGCCGGGATCGATCAGATACCAGTGGCCGATCAACATGCCACTGGTGACCGACCCGAGCGCAGCCGCTCCCGCCAGGACGTCGAGCACCGCGAGTCCAGCGAAGACGGGCCCGCCGGTCTGGACGACAGCCAATCCGCTCACGACGAGGGCGACCAGTCCGGTCACCAGGCTCGACAGGTAGAGGCGAGCCCGCCGCTGCTCGGCCTCGCCCCAGAGAGTGGCGAGGTAGCCGCTGAACAGAAGCAGAAACAGGCCCCACAACGCAGCCTCGATGGTGCCGACGCTGGCCGTGCCGCGGGTGATTCTCAGATAGATGGCGCCGCCTCCGCCGACCGCAGAGCAGAACAGGAAGACGCCGGCACTGGACTTATAGAACCCGCGAGCAATGTCGTGGAAGGGCGGCACGGCGAGTGCCAATAGGCCACCAACACCAAGCTGGCAGAATACCAGGAGGAAACAACGCGCGAAGAGGGTCATGGTCTAGGGTCCGCCTCGGTGGTAGCATGCCGAGGTTGGGATTCGACCCTAGAGAAACCAGGAGTCAAACTATGTTCAGAACGCTTTCGTCGGTGTGCTCTCTCTTGCTCGTGGTCGCGCTTGTCCAGCCTCTGGGCGCTCCGCTCGCGCATGCGCAAGACGACGTAGCGGCGCGTCTGTCCGCCCTCGAGGCCTCGGTCGACAAACTCGCCAAGCGGCTTGCTGCTGGGGAAGCCCGGATGGAGGAGCAGATCACGAGCTCCATGACGAGATTGCGGGGGACCCTGGAGACCATGTCCCGGCGCGGGACGGTTCTCCTGCCACACCTGATGAAGATTCCCCGACGTCTGGGGGACTCGACGGCGATGCAGATCGGATCGTCGCCGAGCCTCGGGCCTGCGGCAGCGCTAGTCGAGGTCATCGAGGTGGGGGAGTTCCAGTGCCCCTTCTGCATGAAACACGCGGGTTTCCTCCAGGAGCTGGTCGAGGAGTACCCGAGAAGGGTGCGAGTGGGCTTCAAGCACCACCCG
>JAPOLW010000466.1:0-3490 GCA_029976905.1 bacterium
GGCTCGACCGTGCCCTGAGCCGGCCAGCGTTTGCGGCGACGGGCGAGCGTGTGCGCAACGGGGACATCGACCCCTATTCGGCGGCCCTCGAGACGCTCGATGACGTGGCTACGCTCGTCGAGGCCCTGGGCGGCGGTCGCCGGCAGCGCGATTGAGGGCCCGCCCACCGGCTGCGGCGAGCCCTGAGCGACGATGCGGAGCGGTCGACATTGGGCCGGACCGTTGTTAGTCAGCGCTTCGCTTGCAGGGTCGGACGGCGACGTAGCTCAGTTGGTAGAGCGAGGGTCTCATAATCCCTGAGTCGGCGGTTCAAGTCCGCCCGTCGCCATTTCCTTGCGTCCCCGGTCCTGTGGGACGGCGCCCCGCGCGCTGGCCGGGCGGCCAGACCGACGGGGCGCCCGGCCGAGGGTGGGCGGCCAGACCGACGGGGCGCCCGGCCGAGGGTGGGCGGCCAGACCGACGGGGCGCCCGGGCGAGGATCGGCGGGTCGGGAGCGGGCGCCCGGGCGCACCGAAGCGGCTAGCGGTGCGGAGCGTGATATCGTCCCGCCATGGTTCTGGGGCAGCGCTTCGAAGACCGACTCCAGCACGAGATCGAGGAGGGGCGTTTACTCGAGCCGGGCGAGAGCGTCGTCGTGGCGGTTTCGGGCGGGCCAGACTCGATGACTCTGCTGCACGCGCTGCACGCACTGGTGCGACGCAAGGCGTTTCCCCTGCGCCTTTGTGTTGCCCATCTCAACCATCGCTTGCGCGGCGCGGACGCCGATCGGGACGCGCACTACGTTCCAGCACAGGCCCACCCACTGGGGCTGCCCGTCGACGTCGGTGCCCCGGCCACGCTCGGCGATGTCGCTGGCAACGTCGAGGCGCGGGCGCGTCTTGCGCGCACGGAGTTTCTTCGACGCGTGGCGCTCGCGTTCGAAGCGCGTTCCGTCGCCCTGGGGCACACCCGCGACGACCAGGCCGAGACGGTGCTGCACCGTCTGGCGCGCGGGGGTGGTGTGGGAGCGCTGGCGGCGATGCAGCGGCGTCGCGCCGATGGGTGGGTGCGCCCACTGCTGAACCTGCGCCGGGCGGAGTGTCTGGACTATCTCCTCGAGACGGGTGGTGACTCGGTGCGGGACGCGTCGAATCTGGACCGTCGCTTCACGCGCAACCGGATCCGGCTCGACGTCTTGCCGCGCCTGGCAGAGGGTCTCGAGGTCGATGTCGTGGGGCGACTGGCCTCCTTCGCCGCCGATCTCCGTGTCGAAACGGACCTCGCCGAGCGCTGGATCACCTCGACTCTCGATCGCTGCGACGATGGCGCGCTTGGCCTGGAGACGCTCGAGGAAGCGGGGGATGGCGCCGGCCGACTGCTGCACGCCTGGCTGGCGCGGATCGGGGTCCGTCCGTCGCGGATTCAGGTAGAGGCGCTGGTGCGCCTGGCGCGTACCGGAAGCCCCTCGGCGGGTCTCGACCTACGCGGCGGCCGCGTGGAGCGCTGCTACGAGTCGCTCGTATGGTGGCCAGCGTCGCCAGAGAAGCCGCGTACGACCGACGGGGAGCGTCTCCCGTGGCCGATCCCTGGCTCGGTCGAGCTCGCTTCGGGCTGGCGGCTCGCGGCGGAGGAGGTCGCCATGGGGACCGCAGCCCAGCCTCCTGCGGGAGGAAAAGGGGCGACGATCGCTCCTGGGGCGGCCGCCGGGGTCCCGGCCGTCCTGGTCGACGCGCAGAGCGTCGGCGCGGGGCTCGATGTCCGGCGGCCGCTTCCAGGCGACCGGATCCGGCTGCGGGTCGGCCGGCGGAAGCTCTCCGACCTCTTCATCGACGCCCGAATTCCGCGTCGGGAGCGGTCTTCCCTTGCAGTGGTGACAAGAGGTGTCGATATACTGTGGGTACCGGGTATTGCGATCGATGCCACCGCAGTACCGGGGCGGAGTACGCAACGGATATTGCAGCTTTCGGCGCATCGCGTCGATTGCTGCCATAGGAGCAGCGTGGTACATCAAACGATGTTTCGGGTGGGTTTTGGGTAAGTCTGGATTGAATCAGTTCTCGCGTAATCTGGCGCTCTGGCTCGTTTTGGGCCTCCTTTTCCTGTTGCTCTTCCAGATCTTCAGCAAGCAACAGGTGCGGGATCCGGAGCGGGACTACAGCGATTTCTCCGCGGCTCTCGATGAGGGGCGCGTCTCCGAGGTCGTGATCCAGGGCAAGGTGATCCGCGGCCGGTTCCAGAACGGGGAGCGCTTCAGCACCTATGACCCGGGCGATACCGACCTGGTGAATCGCCTCCGGGACAAGAGTGTCCAGATTCAGGCGAAGCCGGAAGAGGGCGACCCCTGGTACGTGATTCTTTTGGTCCAGTGGTTCCCGATGCTGCTTCTGATCGGGGTGTGGATCTTCTTCATGCGCCAGATGCAGGTCGGCGGCGGGAAAGCCATGTCGTGCGGCAAGAGTCGGGCGCGCCTGCTTTCCGAGGCCCAGGAGAAGCACACCTTCGCTGACGTGGCGGGTGTCCAGGAGGCCAAGGAAGAACTCGAAGAGATCATCGCCTTCCTCAAGGACCCCAAAAAGTTCACCAAGCTCGGCGGACGCATCCCCAAGGGCGTGCTCCTCGTCGGACCACCGGGGACCGGCAAGACCTTGTTGGCGAGGGCCATCGCCGGCGAAGCCGGCGTACCGTTCTTCTCGATCTCGGGCTCGGACTTCGTCGAGATGTTCGTCGGCGTCGGCGCTTCCCGGGTGCGCGACCTCTTCGTGCAGGGCAAGAAGAACGCACCATGCCTGATCTTCATCGACGAGATCGACGCGGTCGGTCGTCACCGCGGTGCCGGTCTCGGCGGCGGTCACGACGAGCGGGAGCAGACCCTCAACCAGCTCCTCGTCGAGATGGACGGTTTCGAATCCAACGACGGCGTCATTCTGATCGCCGCGACCAACCGTCCCGACGTCCTGGACCCCGCTCTGCTGCGTCCGGGGCGCTTCGACCGGCGGGTCATCGTTCCGCGGCCCGACGTGAAGGGGCGCGAGGGCATCTTGAAGGTCCACATGCGTCGCCTCCCGCTCGGAGACGACGTCGAGGTCGAACTCCTCGCCCGGAGCACCCCGGGCTTCTCCGGTGCCGATCTCGAAAGTCTCGTGAACGAAGCCGCTCTGCTCGCGGCGCGGCAGAACAAGGAAAAGGTCGACCAGGGCGATTTCGAGCTCGCCAAGGACAAGGTGATGATGGGCTCGGAGCGTCGCTCGATGATCATCAGCGACGAGGAAAAGCGCAACACCGCCTACCACGAGGCCGGTCACGCTCTGGTCGCGAAGCTCGTGCCCGGTGCGGATCCCGTGCACAAGGTGACGATCATTCCGCGAGGCATGGCCCTGGGGCTCACCCAGCAGGTGCCCGCAGACGATCGCCACACCGCGAGTCGCGACCGCCTGGAGAACGACCTCGCCATCTTTTTCGGCGGTCGTGCGGCCGAAGAGATCGTACTCGGCCAGGTGACGACCGGGGCGGG
>JAPOLW010000466.1:3500-3748 GCA_029976905.1 bacterium
ACGACATCGAGCGAGCCACCGAGTTGGCCCGCAAGATGGTCTGCGAGTGGGGAATGAGCGACAAGCTCGGGCCGATCACGTTCGGGGCAAAGGACGACAACGTCTTTCTCGGGCGTGACTTCACACAGTCGCAGGCCTACTCCGAAGAGACGGCCAACGAGATCGACGGCGAGATCCGGGGTTTCGTACAGCGCGGATACGAGCGCGCCAAGTCGCTCTTGACGGAGAACATCAAGACCCTGCACGCG
>JAPOLW010000467.1 GCA_029976905.1 bacterium
CATCGCGTATGGCGACCGGGGCCGCGCCGTGCGAACCCTCTACGCCTCGCTCGATAGCGAGGAGCCGGTCGTCGCGCTTTCGCGCATCGTGACCGACGACGTCTTCACCTGCGCGAACCAGTCGATGCTCGACCGAGCCACCGGCCCGGTCTTTGCGTATCAGTTCACCCACGCTCCCTCCTTTGCGATCTGGCCCCGGATTTCCCTCTGCGCTCCAGAGACGCGGCGCGTCTGTCATGGCGCCGAGCTGCCCTTCGTCTTCGCGAACCCGTTCTCGCCCAACCTCGGCGCGGAGCGCGCGTCCTTTACGGAGAAAGAGAAGCGGCTTGCCGGCCGAATGCTGCGCCTGTGGACCGCTTTTGCCGCCGATCTCGCGCCCCCGCCGGAGAGGAAGCCCACCTGGACCCCCTTCACTCGCGGCGACCCGTTGCGCCTTCTCCTCAACGAGCCTTCTTCGACCCTTCGCGACCTTGGCGCACGATGCCGCTTCTGGAACGCCATCGGCTACGACCGCCGCGGCCCCCTGGCCAGCCTGCTCTCGTCCGGACAGGCGCCTGTGGACCGACGCGACGCGCGCGGCGACGGCACCTAGAAATAGGACTGCAATCCGCCGCGACGGCGGATGTCGAGGGTCGCGCAGTGAAATCCTCCCCCGAAGAGCTTGTAGTTCATGAACGACGTGGGGAGGGGCTCGAACCCCCACTCCCGGAGCATTCTCTGCATCGAGATCTGCGAGGACTCCACGACGACGCGCCTTTCGTCGAGCATGAGCACGTTCATCGAGATCCACTTGCTGACGAGCGAAAGGTGGCTGTTCAGAAGCCCCGGGAGGGGGTCGGGCGCGGGCGCGGCACGGACCTCCCAGGAATCCAGAATGCGCGGCAGGCGGCTGGGATCGACGTACTCCGGATTGAACAAGGCCCGGCCCGGTGCGAGCGGAACGAACGTGGTGTCGATGTGCATGGGTTGCGGGGAGAGACTCTCGATCTCGTGAAGGCGAAACCCGTGCCCGAGGTGGCGGCGCAGCCATTCGATGCCGGTCTGGTTGGTGACGTTGCTGCGGGTCACGAAGAGATCGCGGCCACAGCGCGCGACGTCCGCCGCGTCGAAGACCAATTCCGACTCGTTCACGATATGGCGTACCGGTGCGCCGCGCCGGGCCGGCCGGAACCCTGCGGGCGCATACAGCGCATCGAGGAGTCGCGGCCGCGGCGCCGCCGTCCAGTGAGCGCCCTGCTCGAAATACTCCTTCAACAGGGAGCGATAGGCGCGCATCTCGAAGTGCCGCGAGCGCCACGCCATGGGCGTCTCGATGATCCGGTCGCCGACGACCAACAACCCGTCGCGCGGACTCGCCGCGCAAAATCCCTTCGACCGCCAGTTCGGCGTCGCGCACGGCACCGAAAAGTCGACCACGTCGGGTCGACGAACCGTGCCCCCCGCCTGCTCGAGAAGGCCGATGAAACAGTCCAGTTCGCGCTGTGCCCGCCGCACGAGAAAGCGCGGATACCGCCGGCCGGCCAGGGGTCGATAGAGGAAGCGAGCGACCGGGGGCAGATTGCCGTCGAAGGTGACGTGTCGCGAGGGTACCGTGGCCCCTTCGAGCCTTCCCACCACCACCTCTTCGAGAGGATCCCACTCGTTGTACGAGCAGACGGGACCCGGGGACGCGGCGGCAGCCGGATTCATGCGGGCAGAAAGACGAGTCCAATCCCGACGAGGCTGGTCAGGGTCCCGACGGTCTGCAGGGTGTTGAGGGACTCCGCCAGCAGAAGGACCGAAGGCGCCGAGATGAGGACGATCGTCGCGCCGGTGAAGACCGGGGAGACCACACTGAGACGGAGCCGGGAGAGGACCGAGACGTACGAGAAGAAGCTCATCCCGTGCAGGGCGAGCCCGGTGATCACGACCCGATCTCGGAAGCCGTCGCGCCGCGATACGGCTGCTGCCCGAAGCGGTCGAGATGCACCACGTCTCCCACCGGCCGCCGTGTCGTCGGACCATATCGTCCTTTCGGCCATCCCAGGGGAATCACCGCACACGGACTTACGGCCCGCGGAAGACCCAGGGCGCGGCGCGCCAGGAAGTGACTCCAGAGCGGCAAGGTAATGAGGGCCGCACCCAGTCCGGCCGCACGGGCCGCAAGCAGGAGGTTCTGCACCGAGGGGTAGATCGAACCATAAAAGCTCGTCGCCGCGATGCGCGGCCAGGCAAAGCGCGGCCCCCGCAAGCAGGCGATCACGAGGACGGGAATGTCGGCGAAGTGATCCGCCTGCCATTGGACGGCATCGAGAATCCTCTGCATCGGCGGATCGTTGCGAGCGATGCGTCGACCCAATCCCCCATAGAGTCGCCAGGCGAGGCCGTTCAGCCGGCCCAGACGTTCCTTCACGGCACGATCCCGGACCACGACGAACTCCCAGTTCTGGGCGTTACTGCCGGTCGGCGCCTTCTGGGCCAACTCGATCAGGCGCAAAACCAATGCGTCGTCGACCGGATCGGTCTTCAAACGCCGGATCGCCCGCTGCGTCGTCATGGCCTCCTCGAGAGACATGGCAAAGGGGTTCTTCTGCTCTTCGACGGCGGCTTCGGACATCGCACACCTCCTCGTGCCGCGATCGAAACACGCCACGGAGTGGGACGCACGCCCGCCGACGGCCGGATGGGGGCGCCACTGCGCACCGCGACGCAAGCGGGCCGGGGCCGCGCCGCGGCCCGATTTGTGCGCCGGGGGTCCGCTCAGGAAACGTCGATGACCGAGCGAATCCCGCGGCTGCTCCGCAAATCGTCGAGGCCCTCGTTGATCTCGGCGAGTGGGCGGCGCGACGTGATCAGGGATTCGAGGTCCAGGCGCCCGCTGCGCCAGAGCGCGATGTAGCGCGGAATGTCGCGTAGGGAGTTCGCTCCACCGAGGACCGTCGCGAGGATCTTCTTGCCCGTGATGACGAAGGCCGCCGGAAGCATGGTGTAGGTTTCGTCGAGCGGGGGCGCCCCCACACAGACGAGCGACCCTCCGTTGCGCAGTGCCGCGAGTCCGCCTTCCAGGAGGGCGGCGCGGCCGGCTGCCTCGAAGACGTAGTCGTAACCGACGCCGGTCACCTCGAGGGCACGCTCCTGCAGGTCTTCGGCACCCGGGTCGACGAAGTCGGTGGCACCGAGGGATCGAGCGGTCTCGCGTCGCTCCGCAACCGGATCGGAGACGACGATGCGCGCGGCGCCCGCCAGGCGGGCCCCCTGGACGACCGAGAGGCCGATTCCACCGAGGCCGAGCACCAGGACGGTCGCCCCTTCCTCCACCCCAGCGGTATTGAGGACGGCGCCGACGCCGGTCTGCACGGCGCAACCGATCACGCAGGCGACGTCGAGCGGTACGTCCTCCGGAATCTTCACCGCGCCGCTTGCCGCCGTGACCACGTTCTCCGCAAACGCGCCCAGGTTGAGCCCGCGGTAGACCACCTCTCCACCCCGGGACAATCCCGTGCTGCCGTCGGGAAAGGTGTTGGTGGTGAGCCCGACGGTGTTCACACAGACCGAGGCCTCACCCCGGACGCAGAAATAACAGGTCCCGCATGGAGGACAGGGCGTCAGCACGACGTGGTCGCCAACCGCGAGAGCCTCCAGAGGGGCTCCGAGTGGGAGCGGGCCGGGCGCAGGCCGAGTATCCTGACCTCGCTGTCGCTCTCCGATACCTGATCATTCAATCAATGAGACTGATTCACACACTCACTCATTTACTGTCTGTGAAT
>JAPOLW010000468.1 GCA_029976905.1 bacterium
GGCGGCCGCCGAAGCTCTGGCGCTGCCCATCTTTCCCCAACTCACCGATGCGGAGCAGGACCGGGTCGTCGCCGGAATCGTCTCCTTCTACCGCGCCGCGCCTGTTTGAGAGCGGCGCCCGGCGGTCACGTCGCCGGCGACGTCGGGGAGGACCGGGTCGGCAAAGCGTGCTCGCAGAGCGGCATCGGGCATCAAGCAGGTCGCGGCTCTCCCGAACCAGTGGTCCCGGCGGCGCGCAACGAAGCGGTAGGCGACGTCCAGCAGACGCGGTAGACCCGGGACCGCGGCCAGCGGAGCAAGCCAGGTCCAAGGGGCTTCGAGCCGGCCGAGGAGGCGCAGGATGGCCAGGCTTCGCAGGCTCACACGGTCCCCGCGGTCGGGTTCCAGGAGGACCACGGCTCCGTCGGGACCGACGTCTCGGCTGTCCGCAGGCAAGCGCGCTGCGGCGAGCGGGCCCTGCAGGTGGGCAAAGCGTAGAACGGCCCGGTGGTCCCGGGCGACCAGGAAGGAGACGGCCCGGTTGCAGAGCAGACACTCCCCGTCGATGAAGACGATCGGCCCTGCGTTCGCGTCGGCGGCACTCATACGACTCTTCGAAGACTAGCAGACGAGTCGGAGGGCACGCGGGGTCTGTTGGGGGCGACGGGCGCCGAACAGAGGGTTGGACCGGGGGATCGTAGGCGGCGGATCTGAGGGTACGGTTTTGATCTGTGGGCGGAGGTAGTCGGTGTGCTCGGGTGCGCGAGCCAGGATTTCGGTTCCGGTAGATCCCCCGGTCTGCCAGGTGGATGGTGCAAGTGGGGTGCCACGAAAAGTCCCCAAAACGGGAGCGGCGAATCGGGCAAAGCTGCAAGATGAGGGTTTCTCCGTGCGAAACTACGGTCCGTCCGTCCGACCGGGGGCTCTGACGCGGCGCGCTTCGCCGTCGCCGCGGGGTGCCGGGCGCCCGGTTGGAGAGTGCCCCCGGTCCGGCGACGCCGCGTGTCCACCTCCCCCCGGCCCTCGGAAAGCGTGGACAGATGGCCGGTTCCCGGCTAGAAGCCCGCGATCGGTCGTCTTGGATTCAGTCGTCTCGTGACTTCGGGTTTCGGTCTGGGCTTTGCGCCCGTGGCGCCAGGGACCTTTGGGTCTCTGCTGGGGATCGCGGTCCATCTTGCATGGCTGCAAGTCACGACCGCGCTCTTGCCGACGTGCGTGGCCATCACGGTGGCGATCGCTCTGGCCAGCTGGCTTGCGGGCCGGGTCGAGCGCGAACTCGGGAGTCACGACGCCGGAGAAATCGTGATCGACGAGGTGATCGGCATGTGGATCGCGCTGCTCGGGGTCCCGGCTTCGCTTCCGAATCTCGCAATGACATTCGCGCTCTTTCGCTTGCTCGACATCGTGAAGCCCTGGCCCGCGGGGTGGATCGATCGCCGGCTGAAGGGTGGGGCGGGCGTCGTCCTCGACGACGTGATGAGCGGAATCTATGCGAACCTACTCATGCGACTTCTGCTCTAGAGATTTGTGAGGCCTTTGCATGTCCCTGCGCGTAGCCATTCTGTCCACCGGCGAAGAACTCACCACCGGTCAAATTGCCGACACCAATGCCCAGTGGCTTGCCGATCGCTGTTTCGTGGCCGGGATCGACGTGGTCTGCGTGCTCGTGGTCGGAGACGATCGCGAACGCATCACGTGGGCCTGGGAGCGGGCTCTGGATGTGGCCGACCTCGTCATCTCGACCGGCGGGCTCGGGCCCACGACCGACGATTTGACCACCGAGACGGTCGCGGCGCTCCTCGGCGAGGATTTGCGTTTCGACGAGGCCTCGGCCGACCGGATCCGCGCGCTCTTTGCGAGCATGAAGCGCGACATGCCCGAGAACAATCTCCGGCAGGCGCTCTTCCCACAGAGTGCCGTGGTCCTCGAGAACGCCCTTGGAACGGCTCCGGGCTATCGGGTCTCGTTCGAGCGTGCGGTCGATGGGGCATCGGTCTCGCGCCACCTGGTCGTCATGCCGGGCGTGCCGCGCGAGATGAAGCCGATGTTCGACGACGTGGTGGTTCCCTGGTTGTCGGGACTGCCCGGGGTCGGAGCGACCCCGGTGACGCGCGTGTTCCAGACCTTTGGGATGAGTGAATCGGCTCTGGGGGAGCGCGTCAGCTCCCTCCCCGGGATCGGCCAGGCGCGCGTGAGCTATCGCGCGAGCTTTCCGAAGATTGCCGTGAAATTGATCCTGCCCGGCACGGACCCCGACGCCGAACGCAAGGTCGAGGAACTCGCCGCGCGTGTGCGGGAGGCCCTGGGGACGGTCGTCTACGCCGAGGGGGAGGCGACGATGGAGGAAGAGGTCGGGCGGGTTCTCCGGGCCCGCCAGGCGACCGTGGCCGTGGCCGAATCGTGCACCGGTGGTCTCATCGGCCATCGACTCACCGACGTGTCGGGTTCGTCGGGATACTTCCTTGCCGATTTCGTGGCGTATTCAAATCAGGCCAAGGAGGAGGTTCTCGGGGTCTCCCGGCAAACCCTCGAGACATTCGGCGCGGTGAGCGAAGAGACGGTCGCGGAGATGGCGGCGGGCGCTCGGCTGCGCTCGGGGGCCGATGTCGCGGTCGCGACCAGCGGGGTTGCCGGTCCGGACGGTGGGACTCCCGAGCGTCCGGTCGGAACGGTCTGCTTCGGCCTCGACGCGGACGGCCTGCGGGTTTCCCACCGCCATCAACTGTGGGGGACGCGCGCGTGGATCAAGCTGCTCACCTCCCAGATCGCGTTGGATTGGGTACGTCGTTGGGCGGTGGGCCTCCCGGTGGTGGAATCCGGCTTCCGGTCGTGATACGAAGAAAAGGCGAAAATCGAAAACAGGGTTGGTTTTGTCGCCCGCGTCGATGAATTCCACGCCCAAAGACGCCATAAGGATTGCGCCGGGTTCTACCGGAGAGACATGGGGGTTTCCCTGAACTTCTCCGGTCCCACCCGGGGGGCCTGGAGGGACTGGCCAGAGTCGAACGAAAACGGAAAACGAGGCCGGCGCGGGCGCACGCGACATGGGTTGTCCGCCGCCGCCGTTAAAACTGGAACGTAGTCCGAGGAAGGATGGTGGGGCGAGAGATGGCAGGCAAGGCAGGGAAACGGAAGGGGGAGGTCATGGGCCACGTCGTACAGGCGGACGAAGTGAATCGGGATCGTGCGGTCGAGCTCGCAATGAGCCAGATCGAAAAGCAATTCGGCAAGGGCGCCATCATGAAGCTCGGTGCCGACGCCGTGGCTCAGAACGTGCGTGCGGTCTCGACCGGATCGCTCTCGCTCGACATCGCGCTCGGCGTCGGTGGTGTGCCGCGCGGCCGCGTCATCGAGATCTACGGACCGGAGTCGTCGGGCAAGACGACACTTTCCCTGCAGATCATCGCCGAGGCACAGAAGGAGGGCGGCACGAGCGCCTTCATCGACGCGGAGCACGCGCTCGACACGGTCTACGCCCGAAAGCTCGGCGTAAAGCTGGAGGATTTGCTCATTTCGCAGCCGGACAACGGGGAGCAGGCTCTCGAAATCGCGGAGACCCTGGTGCGTTCGGGCGCACTCGACGTGCTCGTCGTCGATTCGGTGGCCGCGCTGGTGCCGCGGGCCGAGCTCGAAGGCGACATGGGCGATCCGCAAATGGGCCTGCAAGCACGCCTCATGTCGCAGGCGTTGCGCAAGCTCACCGCAACGATCGCGCGCTCCCGGACGATCGTGATCTTCATCAACCAGATCCG
>JAPOLW010000469.1 GCA_029976905.1 bacterium
GTTCACAAACAACATGTCCACAGTGAGTGTCACAACCTGGTGCAGCACATAAAAGTTCTTCAGGATTTTCTTGAATTGAGGCTCCACTCGCGTGGGCTTCACCCTAGTTTTCGCCCCCATGAGAGAGGCGTCTGGCGTGACGGTGACCCGGCGGCAACGAGAAATGCTGGATTTTCTGGACAACTACATCCAGCAGAACGGCTTTGCCCCGACCCTCGAAGAGACCGGCAAACATTTTGGTTTGACCTCGCTCGCGACCGTCCACAAGCATCTGACCAATCTCGAGCGCAAAGGGTTGATTCGCCGGCACACCGGGCGCAGTCGGGCCCTCGAGGTGGTGCCACAGAACCGACGCCTCGAGGGCGTCGATCTGCCGCTGCTCGGCATGGCGGCGGCAGGCGCTCCGCTCGAAGCCGTCTTCGACAACGAAACGATCACCGTTCCCGAGGACCTGGTGCGGAAGCCCGACAGCTTCGCTCTGAAGGTCAGCGGGGACTCCATGCGCGACGCTGGCATCCTCGATGGCGACGTGGTCATCGTCGAAGGGCGTGAGAACGCCGATAGCGGCGAGACCGTCGTCGCGGTCCTCGACGGCGCAGCGACCATCAAGAAGTTGCACCGGGAGGAAGGCGGCCGGATCCGGCTACAACCGGCCAATGATTCCTACGAGCCGATCCTCTGTGCCGAGGGCCAGGTGGCCGTGCGCGGTGTCGTGGTCTCACTCCTGCGCAAGTATTGACGGTCCGGCCCCTCGTCTCCCGCCGCCCCAGCGCCCATGACGGCCGGCCGTGTCAGCGTCTACGTGCACATTCCATGGTGCCTTTCGCGCTGTCCGTACTGCGACTTCAACACCTACGCCGCGCGGGAGTGGCCCGAGAAGGAGTATGCCGACGCGCTACTGTCGGAATTGGCGTGGTACCTCGAACGTCCACCCTTTGCGGGAAGTACGCTCGCAACCGTCTTCTTCGGAGGCGGCACGCCGTCGCTCTTTGCACCACAGACCATCGAACGACTCCTCGACGAATCCTGCCGGCGATTCAGGACCGCCTCCGATCTGGAGATCACCCTCGAAGCGAACCCCGGAACCGTCGATCGCGTCCATCTCGCTGGATTCCGTGCGGCTGGTGTGAATCGGCTATCGGTCGGAATCCAGAGTTTCCAGCCGCGCCTTCTCGAGTCCCTCGGACGCCGCCACTCGGTCGGGGAATCCCGTGACGCGCTCGATGCCGCGCGTGCTGCCGGCTTCGAGCGACTGTCCCTCGACCTGATGTACGCCATCCCGACGCAAACCCTCGAGGAACTCGAGATCGATCTATCCGAGGCCATTGCCCGGGCCCCCGAACACATCTCGGCCTACGCCCTCATCTTCGAGCCCGGCACCCCTCTGACGCGCGACCTACAGAGCGGTCGCATCCAACGGGCCTCCGAGGATCTCGAGGCCGCGATGTACGAAACGGTCGGGAATCGCCTCGGCGAAGCCGGTTGGTCCCAATACGAGATCTCCAATTTCGCCCGCCCCGGACACGAGGCTCGTCACAACCAGGCCTATTGGCGTGGCGGCCCCTACCTCGGCCTCGGTGCTGGCGCTCATTCCTTTGCACCCGAGGCGTCGCCGGTCGCCCCCGAGGCCCGCTTCGGTGTTCGTTGGCAGAACGTCCGTGATCCAGCCCACTACCGCGATGCCGTTTCCAACGACGGACACGCCGTGGCGGAACACGAGGCGCTGACACGCGCCCAGGCGATGGGCGAATTCTGCTGGCTGGGCCTCCGAGAAACCCGTGGCATCTCGGAGCCCCATTTCCGGGAGCGCTTCGGGACCACCCTGGACGACGCCTTCCCGCACGTGCAGACCCTGCGCCGCGAGGGTCTGGTGACCCAGGAGACGGAACGGGTCGCTCTCACCCCGCGGGGAAGACTCCTCGCCGACGAGATCTTCGCTGGCTTCTTTTAGGGGCCGGCCTACTGCCCCTCGTGGAACTTCGCCTCGATGAGTTCGCCCAGAGCATCGAGCAGAGCTTCGGCGTCGGCCCCTTCGGCTTCGAGTTCGATGGTCGATCCCAGTCCTGCCGCGAGCATCATGATCCCCATGATGCTCTTCCCGTTCACGCTCTGACCTGCTTTCGAGATCGTGAGTTCGGCCTCGTAGCTGCTGGCCATCTTCACGAATTGCGCCGCGGCACGCGCGTGCAGGCCGAGGGCATTCACGATCTCGTAGGAACGCGTCACTGCCATTGGTCGCTCTCTGGCCGCCTCTCCCAGCGCGGCCCGCTCTCCCCTCTGAACTTCCCGCTCATCGCTCCGACGACGACGCGCGTAGCTCGAAACACTTTGCGCAAGGCTAGCAAGGTCCCGCTCAGCGTTCGATGTCCCGATGTCGCAACGTGACTTCCCCGCGCGTCTCCTCGAGGAGTTGGGCGAGGCTCTCGACCAGAACGACCGAGCGATGGTGCCCTCCGGTGCAACCGATGGCCACGGTCAGATAACTTTTCCCCTCGCGCTCGTAGTGGGGCAGCGAGAAATCGAGAAACTCCCGGGCGAGGTCCAGAAAGCGCGTCGCCGCCGGGTGGGCAAGAACATAGTCCTTCACCTCCTGCTCGCGTCCCGTGCGCGGTCGCAATTCCTCCACATAGAAGGGATTGGGCAGAAAACGGACGTCCCAGACCAGGTCGGCATCGGCTGGCAGGCCGTGCTTGAAGCCGAAGGAAACGAGCTGCACGCGAAGTCGCGACTGGCTCCCATCCCCCTCGTCGCTGAAGAGCGCCTTCACGGCTGCCCGCAATTGGTGTCCGTTGTAGGCGCTCGTGTCGATGATGCGGTCGGCCTGTCCGCGCAACCACGCGAGATCCTCACGCTCACGCCGGATGGCGCTGGCCACGTCCCCCTCTCCGGCCAGCGGGTGGGGGCGCCGCGTCTCGCTGAAACGACGCATCAGGGCGGCATCGTCGGCATCGAGGAAGATGACCTCGACCGGATGGCCGAGCCCGCGCACTTCCTCGAGTGCGCGCGGCAGCGCGTCGAGGAATTGGCCTCCGCGCGAATCGATCCCCAGGGCCGCCTGGCTCATCTCCTCGCTCCGTTCGCACAATTCGATGAAGCGCGGGATGAGCTCCGCCGGCAGGTTGTCGATGCAGTAGAACCCGAGATCCTCGAGAGCGTGGATCGCCGTACTCTTTCCCGAGCCCGAGAGACCGCTCACCAACGCAACGCGCAATTGCCGACTCATTCGCGCCCCCCTCGTGCCGCATTCCGACGCAGATTCCGATCCATCTGCGCGACGAATCGGCGAGCCGAATGGATTCCCCGCGCCTTCAACTGCTGACTCCGTGCGGCCACCTCGATCAGGGTCGCAACCTCACGTCCCGCGCGAAGCTGAATCTGAAGATAGGGGAGGTCGACGCCGAGCAGCGTGATGTGGCGATCCTCGATCCCCAGGCGGTCAGGCTCCTCGGCCTCCTCGGCATCGACCAACTCGATGGCGACGTCGATCGTGGTCTCCTCTAGCGTGGCGAGGGTGCCGAAGAGTTGCTCCACGTCGAGCACCCCGAGGCCACGAATCTCGAGATGATGCCGCAAATACTCCGCACAACGTCCCTTGAGCGCACCTGGAGGCGCCTCGCGGACGTGGACGACATCGTCGGCGACCAGAAGGTGGCCCCGGGTCAGCAAGGCGAGGGCCGCTTCGCTCTTGTCGATTCCACTCTTTCCAAGCAGCAGCACGC
>JAPOLW010000046.1 GCA_029976905.1 bacterium
CCTCGACCAAACGGCGTCCAGGCGGATGCGCGCACGCTCTCGCGCTCCCGCAGATCGGCAGGCCGAAGGCCGGGCGCGTCCTCGGCCCGATGGACCGGGAAGGCGTCGCGCGGCGGGGGAGGTGGCTGCGCTAGGCGAATCGATGACACGTCGGGAGGTTGTCGTACGAACGCTCCGTTCGATCAACTCGAGGACGACGGCCGACCGTGTACGCGCGACGCGCCGTGGAGCGCCGTGCGGCTCGCGCGTCGCCCGATCCCGCGCCGCGCAGGCCTCAAGCGTCGGATCTGTCGGGCGGCGGGCGGAAGGGCTTGCGGAGTCGCGGTTCGATACCCGCTTCGAGATAGGGCTCGAGCCACCCGTGCCCAGCGTTCGGCCACGCGTCGATCGAGGGGAGGTAGGGCTTGATGTCCAGGATCGGCGTCTGGTCGAGGAGGTCGATTCCCCGCACCTGCACCTGCCCGGCGTCGACATCGACGCCGCAAACCAGGACATTGGACAATCCGATCCCGGCGGGGCGGTCCGGCGCCCGGGTGGCGAGGACACCGCGTCGGGGGCCGCCGCGGGGCGGTCGGACGCGGGGATTCCAGCCCGTGCTGCGGTGGAGGTGGAAGATCAGCCAGATGCGCTCGAATGTCTCGAGATCGGCCAGCGAGGGCGCATAGTCGGGAAGAACCTCGATCGTACCGAGCGCGTCGGCGGCGGCCGGGGGTTGGTGGGGCGCATCCTCGCGACGCTGCCAGGGAGTGCGCGCCCAACCGATGACCGGAAGCTCGACCGAAGTCCTCATCGGCGCCCCGCCCAGGCCCGGTGTAGCAGCCAGACCCCGAGAAAGACGCCGATGCCGAGCAGTGGAAGCGGGCTGCCTTCCGATCCGGCGCTCGCGGCGTTGCGCACCTCCAGGCCGACGACGGCAACCGCCGTGAGAAGATAGAGAAGAGGAAGGAGCGGGTAGAGGGTCGCGCGGTAGGGGCGCGGCGCCTCGGGTTCACGGCGACGCAAGACAAAGAGCGCGCCCACCGTCATAGAACCCAGCAGGAACATGGCGACGCTCGTGAGCAGGACCAGTTCTTCGAATGCACCGCTCAAGATCAGAAGCACCGCGACCGCGGCCTGCAGCCAGAGGGCCCGCACGGGCACGCGCGCGCGTCCCGAGAGAACCCCCAGTAGCGATGGAAGGGCCGCATCCCGACCCATCGCATAGCCGATGCGCGCCCCCCCGAGGACGGTTGCGTTGACGGAGCCCACAAGGGCGATCGCGATGATCGCCGCGACCATCCACTCCGCCTGGGGGCCAAGTAGGACCGACGCCGTCGCCGTCCCCACCTCGAAGCGCTCGGCGATTCCACCCATCCCGAGGACCGAGATCCAGGCCGCACCCAAGAGAAGGTACAGGGCCGTCACCAAAACCGTCCCCGCGAGCAGCGCACGCGGTATCGTCCGGCCGGGGTCGGCGATCTCTCCTCCGACATAGGCGACCGCGTTCCAGCCCGCGTAGGCGAAGTAGATGTTCAGCACGGCGACCGCGACGGCCGGGGATTGCGGCGCGATCGGGCCTCCGGGCAGCGCGCCCTGGTGTGGCGCGGTGGCCAGGGCTCCCACGGCGAACAAGGTGAGGACGCCCACGGGGACGAGGGTAAGCAGGGTTTGCGCCAGCGACGAGAGCCGCACGCCGAGCACATTGACGAAGGTCAGACCGACGACGAGAAGCACGGCCACCAATTCGATGCCCGTGAACCCGACCGCGCTGCCCGGGATTTCGATCCACCGTGCGGCCAGGTCGATTCCGACGCGCCCCGCGAGCAGACGCAGCTGGTACTGGCTCGCGGCAGCGGACATGCTCGCGATCGATCCGGCAAAGACGCCGACGAAGAGAACGACGCCGGCGGCAAAACTGGTGCTGCTCCCAAACGCACGACGGAGATAGACATAGTCACCGCCGGCGTCGGGCATCATGGCGCCGAGCTCGGCGTAGGTGACCGCGCCTGCCAGCGCGATCAAGCCGCCCAGCGCCCACAACGCGAGGAACAATGTCGGGGACGATACGCTCTTGGCGACGAGGTGGGGCGTGAGGAAGATGCCGACGCCGAGCATCGATCCAGCCACGATTGCCGTCGCTCCGAGCAGACCGATTGCACGAGCCGATCCAGGCGCACGAGCCGATCCAGGCGCGGACGACGTTTGCGCGGGATCGTTGTCGGTCGATCGATTCGCCATGACGTGTTGACCTTGCGGGCACCTCTGACCGCGAGCCACAGGAGCGAACGCAGGGGCCGCACGGAGGCTCAAGATGACGGTCGCTTCCCGAAGACACAAGCCCCGACCACGCGACTGGCCCGCCGTCCGAACGATCTCCCGGCGGACCGCGACCCCGCCCTGTCCTGCCGCCCACTCGATCGGCTACGGACTCCGTTCTCGCTGCGGGCCGTAGACCACGAGGCCGGGTCCAGTTAGGGTTTTGGAATGCGCGCGTGCCGACTCGCCCTCGCCCTCTCGCACCTTCTCCTTCTGAGCATCCCGGGAGAGGTGGCTGGCGCGGATCCGCGACCCAACGTCATCATCTTCCTCGCGGACGATCTCGGTTGGAGTGACGTCGGATTCCATGGCGAGGAGGTCATCGAGACGCCAGCCCTCGATCGCCTCGCCCGCGAAGGCGTCGAACTGCACCGCTTCTACGCGACGCCGATCTGCTCCCCGACCCGAGCCGCGCTGATGACCGGGCGGGACCCGATGCGGCTCGGTGTTGCCTACGGTGTCATCATGCCCTGGATGAACAACGGGGTGCACCCCGACGAACATTTCATGTCGCAAAGCTTTCAGGAGGCAGGCTACCAAACCGCAATCATCGGCAAATGGCACCTCGGACATTCGCAACAGACCTACCACCCCAACGCACGTGGCTTCGATCACTTCTTCGGCCACCTCCATACCGAGGTGGGGTATTTTCCGCCCTTTGCCAACCAGGGCGGCCACGACCTCCAGCACAATGGCAAAGCCATCGACGGCGAGGGCTACGAAACGTTTCTCCTCGCAAACGAAGCCAGTCGCTGGATTCGCGAACGCGACAAAGAGCGCCCCTTCTTCCTCTACATCCCCTTCATCGCGCCGCACACGCCTCTGGATGCGCCCGAAGACCTCCTGGCGAAATACGCCGACATGGCGGACGACCGCGAGGACGCGCGCAGCCCCCAGACCGACCAATCCAGGCAACTGCGCCGATGGATGCTCCAACCCAGCGCACGGCCGGTCTATGCCGCGGTTGTCGATGCGATGGACCAGGCGGTCGGCCGTGTCCTCGATACGCTCGACCAGGAAGGGATCGCCCGGGACACCATCGTGCTCTTCTTCAGCGACAACGGTGGCGCCGCCTATGCATCGGGGGGCGCGGACAACGCGCCGTTACGCGGGGGTAAGGGCGACACGTTCGAGGGCGGCATCCGGGTCGTCGCCGTTTTGCGGTACCCGGCAAAGATCGAGGCCGGAACGCGCTTCGACAGCATCCTGTCGGCCATGGATGTCTTCCCGACCGTCACCGCAGCGGCGGGCGTGCCCCGGGGGAATACCTTCGACCTCGACGGCCGCAATCTCTGGAATGCCATCCGGGAAGGTCGCGACGTCGAACGAGACGATTATCTCTTCTTTGCCTCCGAGACGCCGATCAGTGGAGTCTTCAACGTCACGGCCTTCAACGACGAATGGAAACTCGTTCAGCGAATCAAGCAGGGCCTCTTGAGCGCGGAGGTCACCAACTTCCTCTTCCGCACCACCGAAGACCCCTACGAATATGAAAATCTCGCCAGCAAGCACCCGGAGATCGTCGCCCAAATGGCCGACGCAATCCATCGATGGCGGCAGCGCCATCCCATTGCCGGCACGCGCCACCAGCTCGTTCCACCGCCCGGCTGGCGCGCCCCGAAGGACTGGGCTTCCTACCCTCGCCCGCTCGATGACCTCCAGGAGGAGCCCGCCCCTGGAATGCCGCCGACCTTCGCCCTTCGACCTCTCGACTGGCAACACGGTGAAGTCGGGCGACTCCTCTACGACTGCGAGCCCTGGGAATGGCTGGGCGGCGGCTTCTGCAGGTGAATCGCCGGTGGGGAGGACCCATCACACTCGGGCGCGCCCAGCCTCCGGTCCATCGTCGAGCAGAGCCAGGATGTCGTCGCGGGTGATGGACGCCGCAGCCGCGGTGGCTCCGAGGGCGACTTCCGCCACTTGCCGCTTGCGGCTCTGGAGTTCGAGCACCCGCTCTTCGACCGTGTCCTTCGAGACCAGCCGGTAGATCATCACCGGCCGCTCCTGCCCGATGCGGTGCGCGCGGTCGGCGGCCTGGTCCTCCACGGCCGGATTCCACCAGGGATCGAGGAGGAAGACATGGTCGGCCGCCGTAAGGTTCAACCCGGTGCCGCCCGCGGTCAAGGAGATCAGCAGCACCGGAGGCCCAGCGGGGTCCTGGAATCCGGCGACGATCGCTTCCCGGTCGCGCGTCGAGCCATCCAGCCGGAGGAAGTCGATCGATCGTGACTCCAGATGCGGCTCGACGCGATCGAGCAATCCCGTCCACTGGGAGAAGACGAGCGCCCGATGCCCATCGGCGACCGCGTCTTCGAGCGCACCGCAGAGGGCGTCGACCTTGGAGGAACCATCCGCGTCGCGGCCCGGCAGAAGACCCGTATGACACGCGGCCTGGCGCAGACGCAGGAGAGCGGCGAGCGCGGTGAGCGCATTGCCCCCGTCCTCGAGCTTGCGCACGACATCGTCGCGCGCCGCGATCCGCACGGCGTCGTACACCGTGCGTTCGTGCGGCTCGAGTTCACAATACAAAACGGTCTCGCTTCGCGGTGGTAGCTCGGAGGCCACGTTCTTCTTGAGACGTCGCAGGACAAACGGGCGCAGACGCGCCCGTAACCGATCCGCGGCTCGCGCCTCACCGGCAAGAATGGGCTTCTCGTAGCGTTCGGCGAAGTCCCGGCGCCCACCCAGAAGTCCGCGGTTCACGAAATGCATCTGACTCCAGAGTTCGTCGAGTCGGTTTTCGACCGGCGTGCCGGAGAGCGACAGTCGAAAGGCGCCGCGCAAGGAATAGGCGGCGCGCGCAACCTGACTGTCGGGGTTCTTGATGGCCTGCGCCTCGTCGAGCACCACCGTATCCCACTCGCCTTCGGAGAGGACGGCGAGATCGTTTCGCAAAGTCGCATAGGTGGTGATCGTGACGTCGGCTTCCGTGAGTGTGCGCCCGGGGCCATGGTAGAGCGACACCGCGAGATCGGGGCGGAAACGTTGCGCCTCCTTTACCCAGTTGTGGATGATGCTGCGGGGACACACGACCAGGGTCCGGCCCTGAAGGGCACACAGGGCCTGGAGCGTCTTCCCCAGACCCATGTCGTCGGCGAGGATCGCACCCAGGCCGGCATCGCGCACGCGCAGCAGCCAGGCCACACCCTCCCTCTGGTAGGGGCGAAGAAGGTCACGAACACCCTCTGGGATACCTTCGTGACCGGTCTCTCCTTCGCCGACCAGCGCTTGCGCACGATCGACGACGAAGGGGGGCGGAGAGTCCAACGCAGCGCACAACTCCCCCAGCAGCGAAAGGGCCGCTCGTGGGGTCTTCCCTTCGTTCGCCGCGCGCGCCGCCAACAGGTCCACCACGATCGCCCCGTGCTTCTCGAGCCATCCCGTCGGCAGATCTGCGAGCCCGCCGCCGGTGAGCGGTACCAGGGCCAATCCCTGTTGCCAGGCCGCCACCACCGCCTCGGCCGAAACCGTCGAAGCCCCGCCGCCCCGCGGCTCGAAAACCAACTCGAAACCATCGGGGCCCTCGACGAGGCGCGCCGCGAGCTCGACGCGATCCTTGCGGTCCCCTGCTCCCGCCCCCACACGGCGACCATCGTCGAAGGAACGAAGATCGGAAAAGAAGCGCGCCGCATCCCCCGGCTCGAGTCGCACACGCCGATCGAGTGCCAGATTGAGTTCATCGCGCAGCCGCAAAGCGAGCGCCTTTTCGGCGGGCTCATCCCGTCGCGGAACCAAATCGCCCAGAGCGACCAGGCGACCACGCTCCACCCGTGCGACGGGAGGATTGCCGTAGACGACACGCGGCAGCACGTCGATGCCCTCGGGGGAATTGTCGATCTCGAAGCCGATCCAGGGGGACACCGGGGCCGAACGACCCGGAAGGCGCTGGGTGCGCCACTCGATCGCGATGTGGCGTTCCAATTCCGGCAGGATGGTCGCCACCAACTCGCCAAACGCCTCCCGTCCAAACGCACGGCGAAAGGGGAGATGTTCCCACATCTTGCCGAAGCGAGCACCGGCTCCGAAGGGGTGCAGCCGATCTCCGGCCCGGAGGATCCCGGGGCCGACGATCTCGGATACCGAGGGGTCGGACTCGATCGTGAGCTCGACCCCTCCGCGCGTGCCGTCGGAGACCGTCGCCCGTGGGAAGATCGGCTCGGCCGACGCGCGGACGGACCGGCCCTCGAAGTGGAGATCCCGAATGCCCACGAGCGCGGCCAGCAGCTTTCGTGTCCGCTCGAACGGGATCGGCGCGTCGGGGTGCACGAGGCGGTCGACCTCGAAGTCCTCCCGGCCGGGCTCGAAAGCGAGATCCGCGCCCTCTCCCTCGATGAATTCGCCGAGTGGTTCGTCGAGCACGCGCCCGTCGTCGTCATCGAGGCACACGCGGCGCTCGAGCACGAGGCCCACCCGGGTCCGACGGAATTCGTAACGGAGACGCGCATTGCGCCCCGGTCCAGAGAAGAGGGCGTCGAGATCGCCACCGACCTTCGCTGCCGCAATGGCACACGCGGCGACGTGCTCACAGGGATCGCAGGGACCGTCGCAGTCGCAGTCCCACTCCGCGTCGGCGGGATAGAGGAGGACCGTCGGTGCGATCTCGTCTCCGGGGACCCGCAAGCGAAACGTCCACTCGCCCTCCTCGCGCGCCTCTCCAGCCACGGCCTCGGCACGGGCAAGAGCGACCCCCTTCGACCACAGCGCGGAGAGACACTCCTCTTTGACCGCGTCGAGCAGGGCTCTCCAGTCCTCCATGGTCGAAATGCCTAGCGTCGCTTCCCCGCCGCCGCCACGCAGTCCGCCAGGAGAACCGTCGGACGGACGCGACGTCGGTGGGACCGGTCAGCCAAAGGTGAAGTCCGCGGGATCGGGCCTTCGGGTCCACCGCCAATAGTCGACCAGGCGCCACGGGGAAACGGTCGTGACCCGCCCCGCCTGGTTCTTGTACCAACTTCGAGCCCCTGGGTGCGCCCAGACGGTTCGTCGCGTGGCTTCGAGATGGCGACGATCATACTCGTTTGCGACTTCCGCACGGCACTCCATGGCCGTGCCACCACGCTCGAGCATCACCTTCAAGCAGCCCATGACGTAGCGCACCTGACACTCCGAGTGGAAGATGATGCTTCCGGCATGCGCGAGATTGGTCCCTGGCCCGTAGAGGCAGAAGAGGTTGGGAAAACCCGGCACGGTGATTCCAAGGTAGGCCGTCGGCTCGTCCCCCCAGACGTCGCGCAAGACCCGGCCCTCGCGACCGACGATCTCCATGGGCCACAGGAAGCGGTTGGCGTGGAACCCGGTCGCAAAGACGATGACGTCGACGTCCAATCGCCCTCGACCTTCCACCACCACTCCGTCGGGCTCGATGCGCTCGATTGCTTCGGTCACGAGGTCGACGTGCTCCTGCCGGAGCGCACCGAGCCACCGTCCGTCATCCTGGAGCATCCTCTTCACGAAGGGGGGATAGTCGGGGACGACCTTGGCGAAGAGCTCCGGGTCATCCCCCACCTGGGCCTCCAGGTATCCGGTCAGGGCAAGCCGTGCCTCCTCGTTGCGTTCGTTGACCGAGCGCTGCGGGTGGGGCCAATCCGGATCCACGATCAGCGAGGGCATCAACCCGTCGGAGGCCGGCCAGAACAAAAGAAAACGGTACCAACGCGCGTAGAACGGAACGTGGCGCAGTAGCCACTTCTGGCCCTCCGGAACGCGCCGGTGATACCGCGGGTTCGGGCTCATCCAGGCGGGCGAACGCTGCAGGACGAAGAGTCGGCTCGCCACCTTTGCGACCTCGGGGACCAACTGCAGAGCACTGGCTCCGGTTCCGATCACCGCGACGCGCTTTCCGCGCAGATCGATCGTCGGGTCCCACCGCGCCGAGTGGAAGGCCGGACCGCGAAACGAGGGAAGCCCTGCTACGTCTGGAATCTTCGGCCGATTGAGTTGGCCGACCGCACTCACGATCGCCCGATACGATGCACAGGTCTCCACACCATCAGCGGAGCGAAGTCGAACCTGCCACTGCGCGTGCTCCTCGTTCCATTGCGCCGAGACGACCTCGCATCCGAACCGGATGCGGGGACGCACGCCAAAGCGATTCGCGCAGTCTTCGAAATACGCCTGCAACTCGGGTTGACGGGAATAGTAGCGGCTCCAGTCCGGGTTGGGCGCAAACGAATAGCAATAGAAGTGGTTGGGGACGTCCACACGGCAGCCGGGGTAGGTATTCTCGGACCAGGTGCCCCCGACCGCGTCGTTCTTTTCGACGACGTCGTAGGGCACTCCATGCTCCTGCAATCGGATCGCAGCGAGCAGGCCCGACATGCCGGCTCCAATGACGAGGACGCGCAAGCCCTGTCGCGCGCCCGGAGCGATTCCCTCCCAGGATTCGCCCCGGGCATCCCGACCGTCGAGAGCCATCTCTTCCTGCATCATGGGCACGTAGGCCTCGGGCACGGGTTCACCGACGACGAAGGCCATCATCGCGGCGATGGTCTGGGGACCGGGCGGCTCGGGAAGGGTTCCGCCACGGTCGCGGTAGGCGCGAAGGGCCTCGAAGGCCCGGGCCCGCACGGCAGCCTTGTCCTGTGCCGAAAGACCCGACTCCGCGCCGCGCCCAACGACCTTCGGCGGACGGATGGATCCACGCAGGATCGTCGTATCGCCCGTGAGGTGGATGAGACTCATCAACAACGCAGGGACGTTCGCGCTCTCGAGCGCCCCTTCGATCGTGGCATCGTCACACGCGATCGGAGCGACTCCTGCGTCGGGTCGACCGCTCATTCGCCACCTTCGATGATGACGAGATCCATCTGGGCAGCGCCGTCGCGCAAAGCCCTGGCCGCCTGGCAGGTGTCGGACCGATCGCAGGCAAGAGCGGCCCCATAGGACGCTGGGTCGTCGATGTCGGCGCGCGCGATCCAGTACCCCCTGGGCATGCCGGTCATATGCTCCGGTCCGGGCCACCGGAGCAAGTGGGCGTGCCCCGGTCCCACGGCCGCAGACGGCGATCGTCGCAGGTGCGGCCGTCGGTCGAGGCCGACGGCCGCACCGCTGGCTAGTTCAGGTCCTCTCGCGTGTACTCGAAAAGGTCCCGGGCAATGATGAGCCGCTGGATCTGCCCGGTTCCCTCGTAGATGTCGATGATCCGGCAATCCCGCATCCACTTCTCGAGCAGATTGTCCCTCGAGACGCCCAGAGGGCCCAGAATGTCGATGCAGCCCTGGGTGATCTGTCGTACCGCGGTTCCCGCGTGTGCTTTGCAGACGGAGGACTCCATGTTGTTCGGCTGACCCTGGTCGGCGAGCCAGGCGGCGCGAAGAACGGTCAATTTACTCGCTTCGTGCAGAGCTTCGAGCCGCAGAAACTTTTCGGCCGCGGCACTGCGACGGCCAAGCCCCGCACCGTAGTCGAGATCGACCCCGGCCTTCTCGAGTTCGTCACGGGTGAAGTCCAAAGCCGCTTCGGCAATGCCGATCCCGAACGCCGCCACCGCCGGGCGGGTCATGTTGAAGGTCTTCATCGCACCACGGAATCCGCCCGAGCCCTTCTGCTGCACTTCCTCGTTGCCGCCGAGCAACTGATCGCGCGGAATCCGGCAATCCGTGAAGACGTAGGTCGCGGTATCCTCCCCCCGGATGCCGAGCTTCCTCTCCTTCTTGGCGACCTCGAAGCCGGGCGTACCCTTCATGACCAGAAAGGATTTGATCCCCGCACGACCCGCCGATCGATCGAGGGTCGCCCAGAGCACGACGCCATCGGCGCGAACCCCTCCGGTCACGAAGATCTTCTCGCCGTTGAGAATCCACTCGTCGGTCTCCTCGTCGAGAACCGCCGACGCACTGAGCCGGGAGGGATCCGAGCCACAGCCCGGCTCGGTGATGGCCATGGCCAGGAAATTGTTCGCCCAGCGCCCTTTTTGCTCGTTGGTGCCAGCGGCCATCAGAGCGGCGTTGCCGAGCCCACCCATCTTCGGCTGCCGGAGTCGGACCGCGTAGTCCCCCCAGCAGCGATAGATGGTGTAGAACATCGCCATCACCGACGGCCCGCAATCGTCGTCGCTTTGCCGCGCCGCCAGATTCGGGCTCGGCCGGAAGTCCGCGGCTTCGGGCAACTCACTCGGCGGAATCTCGTCCTGCTCGTGTTCATCGTAGTAGCGGGCGTACTTGCGACAGATGAGGCCCTCTTCCTTGATCGCATCGAGTTTGGATTGGTCGTTGTCGTTCAGGCTGAAATCGATCATCGCTCTCTCCTCAGATGGAAACGGTACCTTCGAGAACACCCAGGGTGCGGGCATTGCGGAACCACAACTCGACCGGATGTTCGCGGATGAAGCCGTGTCCACCGAGCACCTGGATCCCGTTGTCGGTGACCCAAAGCCCCTTCTCCCCCGCGTAGCTCCAGGCCTGATACGACGCCCTGGTGGCATTTCTCTTTTGTTCGAGCTGGGAAGCGGCCTGCCAGGTCAGCCAGCGCATCGCTTCGACCTCGGTATGCGACTCCGCGAGCAGGAAGGCGATGGCCTGCTTCTTGGCGATCTCCTCGCCGAAGGCGACCCGCTCTTTGGCGTAGGGCACGCAGTAATCGAGAACGCCGCGGGCCACACCCACCAGGCACGCCGAAAGAGCCACCCGGCTCGTGTCGAGAAGACCGCGGACGTCGCAACCTCCCGCACCTCCGAGCCGGTCCCCGGCGGAGACCTCTGCACCGTCGAGGGTGATCGTGTGACAGGGAACGGCGCGCAGCCCGAGATTTTTGTCGGGCTCCGCCCCGATGGTGAGCCCCGACGCCTCCCGATCGATCAAGAACGCACCGAGCCCGTCGGGTGTCGCGGCAACGACCAGAAAATGGGAGGCCCGGTCACCGAAGGGAACGAAGCGCTTCGTCCCCCGCAGTCGGTAGCCACCGCCCGCGGCCTCGGCGGTCGTGCCCGGGGAGGCGGCATCCGACAGCGCTCCCGGCTCGACGACCGCAAGGGAACCGGTGGCGAAGGCGTTCCCGGAGAAGCCGGGGAGCAATCGCTTCTTTTGCTCCTCGTTCCCGTGATCGAGGAGTGCGTTCACGAAGAGCGAGGGGGCCATCGCCGCGACCGCCAGCCCCGCATCCCCGCGCGCAAGTTCTTCGAGGGCGATCGCGTTGGTGATCGGTGAGCGATCCGCGCCCAGACCGCCGAACTCCGCGGGAATCTGGGTCGTCGTCAGCCCGAGTTCCCATACCTGACGCAAGAAGTCATCGGGCACGGAGGATGACTCGTCGCAATCGCGCGCGAGCGGTCGCATCACCCCCTCGGCGAAGTCCCGAATCGCTTCGCGGATGGCTTCTTGTTCTTCCGTCAAACTGAAGGAAATCATGAACCGGCCTCCTGGTCGGATGAATCGGAGTGACGGCGGCGGGACGAGGACCGTCCGATCGCCGACACCTGGTTGAAGTAGTGATCGAGCGCCTGCGGCCCACCGTCCTTGCTCATGCGACCGCTGCGCATGACTTCACGGGCATCGAGCAGACCGAGCGCCACGCCGCACCACGCCCGGGCGTCGGCCGTGTAACGCACGTCGGCGCGCTCGGCGAAGCCACGTGACACGACGCAACGACCGTCGTGGATCGAAACCGTCCAGACGCCGCCCCCTTCGCCCTCGAGGCGGATCTCGAAGACGACGTCGACGCCTCGCGCACGGTCCTCACGAAGGAGAAAGGGAAGCGATTCGACGATCGATTGCGGGGACGTTTCATTGAAGCGCCCGACGTCCACCGCGAAATCCTCGATCCCGTGGTGGATCCACCAGCGCGCCAGAGACGAGAGGATCGGTTCCAGCGAGCGTCCCCGATCGGTGACGGCATAGCCCGACCGCCCCGGCGCACGCGCGGAGGCGACCAGGCCATCGGCTTCGAGTTGGCGCAGCCGCGTGGACAGGACCCGCGGTGCGATGCCGGTGCGCTGTCGGAGTTCGTTGAATCCCTTGGGACCAACGATCAATTGGCGGACCAGAACCAGGGTCCAGCGATCGCCGATCGCATCGAGGGCCCGCGCGACCGGGTCGAAGATCTGACCCGGTTGGGGGACGGCCGTGCTTTTCGGCGCGATTCCGCTCGAAGACATCTATGGGTATCTTAAGGATATTTGACCAGTATTCAAGGAATATCGCCGCGCCCTCCTGCGGTCCGGCTCGACGCCAGCGGCGCTCTGCATGGCCCTCGATCGTCTTGACACGACGCTGCGTTGGAACGAACTCTGGTCTCGTTTCCGGCGCCCCTGGTTTTCGGGCACAGGACGAGCGGCGCACTGCGCGCGGAGGAGGAGCGGAGTCATGTGGAGGAGATGGGGAATTCGATCGGCGTGTCTCTTGCTCGTTCTCGGGATCGCCGGCAACGCGGCCGCAGACGGGTTCGAGTTCGGCGTGGAGACCGGTGCGACGTTCCCGCTGTCGAAGACGAAGCGGAGCATGAGTGAAGTCGGGGGAACGCTCGGCCTTCCCGGAGGCTATCGCTGGAACTTCGGCCAGAACGCGGCTTTGTCGATCATCGGCCAGCCCCAATTCTTCGGCTTCGCCACCGAAGACGGCTTTGCCGGCAGCAACATGTCGAGCAATTTCGCCTACACCGTGGGGCCCAAGTTCACCTGGCTCGGGGAATTCTCGAGCGCCCACGTGGGGGTCCAGGGCGGGTACTATCAGGATCTCACCGGGCCCATGGACGAAAGCAGTGGCGGCTTCAACGCAAACGCCGGAGTCAGCTACCGCTTCGATGCCCACCAGAGCCTCGGCCTCCTGGTGCGATACGACTTTTCGGGCCAGCGAGCAGCCCCCGATACCAACGACTCCCGCCAGATGATGACGGCCGGCCTTCAGTACCTCTATTCCTGGGCCCAGCCGCCTCCGCCTCCGCCCGCTCCGCCTCCGCCCGCATCCGTCAAACGCAAGATCGTTCTGCGGGGCGTGAACTTCGACTTCGACCGCTCCGACATCCGACCCGATGCCCGCCCGATTCTCGACGCCGCCATCGACGTCCTGCAAGAGGAACCCGGGGTCGACGTCGCCATCGAGGGCTACACCGACAGCACCGGCACCGAGCAATACAATCAGAGACTCTCCCAACGACGCGCGGAATCGGTACGAGGCTACCTCATCGACGGGGGGATTCCGGCGCTCCGTCTCACGGCCGTCGGGTACGGCGAGTTGGATCCGGTCGCGAGCAACGACACCGAAGACGGACGCGCCCAGAACCGGCGGGTCGAATTGCGCGTCCTGGGTCCCTGAGCGGAACCGCGCCCCGGCGGCGCCGCCCCGCGCCGGAGCCGGGGCCGCGGCTTGCCCTTCTTGGCCTTGCCGCTCCTGCGGTCCAGGAGCGCCTGGGCTATGGCGGC
>JAPOLW010000470.1 GCA_029976905.1 bacterium
CGATGACGCCACGCTGCGCGAGATCCACCGCCGTGCGGATCGACTCGAAGGCGACGCGCGCACCCGCCCGGCTGGGCTTACCCGGCCTGCGCTCGGCGGGCCGAAGCGTCGGTGCACCCGAGGGCACGAGGGCAAGGACGTCGCCGGTCGCCGGAACGCCGTCCTGCACCACCTGGTCCATCGTCCGCGACTCGATCGCAACCGGCAGATCCAGGCGACGGACACGAGCGCGCACCACGTCGAGGTCGCCGATCAACAACGGACGACAACGAAGGCGACGCGGCGCAAAGAGGGCACGAACAGCGACCTCCGGCCCGACGCCCGCTGGATCACCCAGCGTGATCGCCAGTACTGGAAGGCTGTTCTTTTTGGTCATCGGCGTCCGGAGAACTCCCGGAGGCCCCGGACGGCGCCTGGGAAACGGCCGTGGGCTCCAATCGCCGCACGATCGAGTGGCCCTCCATGAGGTCGGTCTCCACGTAGTCCTGAAAGCGCTCTTCGATCCCCTGCGAATAGAGCCGCTCGGTGATCTGCCCCTCGACGGCGGAGAGCGGGATGTACTCGCTGGCACGCATCTCGTCGACGCTCAGGATGTGAACTCCCGCCGCCGTCCGAACCGGGGGACCCACTTGCCCCTTGCGCAGGGAAAAGGCCAGTTGTTCCAGTTCGGGAAGCATCTGGCCCTTCTTCATCCAGCCGAGACTACCGCTGTCGGAGGCCTCCGGGCCCTGGGAATATTTGGCCGCAACGGCGGGGAAGGGTTTGCCCGACTGAATCTCCGTGACGGCCTGCTGCGCCACCAGAGCGACCTGACGCTGTTGTTCCTCGTTGGCATTGGGGGGAAGCACGAAGAAGATCTGCCGGAGATGGATCTCCCCCGGCTTCGCGAACTGCTCCTTGTTCTCGTCGTAGAACTTCTGCACATCCGACGTGCTCACCTGCACCTGGTCACGCAGCTGGCGCATGACGAGCTGGTTCTTGAGCAACTCCTTGGCGATCTGGTGCTTGTAGGTCTCGACGGTAAAACCCTGCTGGCCGAGCGCCTCGGCCAGGCTCGCATCGTCGAGATTGTTCCCCCGTTTGATCTCCTCGATGTAGAGGTCGACGTCCTGCTGGGAAACCGAAAGTCCCAGACGTCGGCTTTCGAGCCGAACGAGCGTCTCTCCGATCAGGAGTTCGAGCGCCTGGGCCTGGTCTTCCTTGCTGACGCCCGCCGGGTCGACGCCCCCGTTCAAACGGATGAAGCGCTCCAGTTCGAAGAGGGTAATGGGCGCGCCGTCGACGGTCGCCACGATGCGATCGACGACGACCGCGCGAACCTCGGGGACCGCCGGTGGAAACCAGGCGAACATCGTGAAGAACAGACCGGCGGCGAGGGCGCGCAGCAGCATCCCCTTCCCATACTGGAAAGGGATGCGGGTGGCCAAGCGCCCTGGCGGGCTCCTCCGGAGCATGGCATGGACGTGGATGGAGCTTCCCGGGCACCCCGGCCACGTCCTCTTCGACATGGACGGTGTCCTCCTGGACACCGAATCGATCTACACCGAGGTGACACAGCAGATCGTCGGGCGCTTCGGCAAGACCTTCGACTGGACGATCAAGAGCCAGATGGTCGGGCGACCGTCGATCGAGTCGGCGCGCTACCTGGTGCAGACGCTCGACCTGCCGATCGGCCCAGAGGAATACCTGGCGGAGCGGGAGACGATCTTCCAGAGCCGCATGCCCGAAGCCGCCGCCAAACCCGGCGCGGTCGACCTCGTCCGCGCCCTCTCGGAAAAAGGCGTTCCCATCGCGGTCGCCACGAGTTCCCACCGGGAGATCTTCGACCTCAAGACCCGCCGCCACCGCGATTGGTTCGCCTGCTTCGACGCGATCGTTCTCGGAGACGACCCGAGGCTCGAACGCGGAAAACCGGCGCCCGACATCTTCCTTCTCTCCGCCGCGGAGTTGGGGGCGAACCCTGCGACCTGCCTCGTCGTCGAAGACGCTCCCGCCGGTGTCGAGGCGGCATTGGCGGCCGAAATGATGGTCGTCGGCATTCCGGATCCGGGGATGGACCCGGGCCTTCTGGCCCGCGCCCACGCCGTGATCCGTTCCTTGAGCGAAATCCCGATCGAAGCGATCGGCCATTCCCGCTAATCGCCCAGCGGGCCTCCCGCTCATCGCCCAGCGGGCCTCCCGCTCGTCGCGCGGAGGACCTACGCCGATGGCTGCACCGCGGTCGGCATTTCGCGTTCGTCCTCCTGGAGTTCGGCGAGGACCCACGCCGCAGTGTCCTCGGGAAGATCCGGAATGCGCGACAGGAACTCGTCGACGTCCTCGCCCGCAACGCTCGAGGAAAGATTCGCCACCATCATTTCGTGGTAGTGCCGGGCCACCCGCTCGCTCAAGAGACCGCAGCGGCGCAATGTCGGGATGACGAAACCCTGCACGGGGCCCAGGCGACGCTTCGGGCCGCGCGCCGCGGTCAGCGCCGGCAACTCCTTCTCGGCGCTGGCGAGAAGGGCTCCGACATCCATTCCCGCCGCCGCCCAGATTTCGAGCATCGCGGTGAAGAGAGTCGTCGAGCTCCGTGCGTCGATGAGGGTCCGCGAGGCTTCGAGCGCGAAATCCTCGAGGTCGCGAAGCCGGTTCTCGTCCAGTTGGGGCACGCACCGGCTGACGTATTGCACCCCGTAGGCATGGTGGCGCGACTCGTCACGCGCAACGTAGGTCAGGAGATCCTTGAGAAGCGGCTCCTGGGTGAGGTTACGCATCTCGCGGAAGCTGTAGAGGGCGAGACCCTCGACGACGATCTGCATGCCGACGAGCTTCTTCAGCCAGTCTCCCGTCTGCAGCGTGGCGTCGAGCACGTTCTTGAGCGGCTCGGCAATGGGCTGAACTTCGTCGAGTTTTTCGATGTAGCGGGCGAAGACCTCGACGTGGCGCGCTTCGTCCATCGTCTGGGTGGCGGCGTAGAATTTGGCGTCGGTGTGGGGCACCGCGTTGACCAGCTGGGAGGCCACCATCAAGGCGCCCTGCTCGCCGTGCAGGAAATTGCTCAACCGGAACGCGGCGGTCTTACGCGTGAAGAGCGTTCGCGTTTCGTCGGGCAAGCCCTTCCAATACGTCGTCTCCTCCAGAGGCATCCCCATGCCCATGGGCGTGCTCGCGAAGAGCTCCATGTCGATGTCGCGATCCCACTCGAGGTCGCGCTCGGAAACCCATTGGGCTTCGGCGGCCTTCACGTAGAGACGACGAAGTTCTTCGACCTCCGGGTCGTAGTTCCATTGGTAGATCACCTTCGTCTCGGTCTCGAAGGCAGGCTCCTGGGTCTCCGTCGTCAGTTGAAAGTCGCTCATCGTCGTGGGCCTCCATTTTCGGCGTCGTGCGCGTGGTGCAGCAAGCCGCCGTAGATTTGTCGAATGATTTCCTGGAGCTCGGGGACGGCCGCTTCGCGTCGGTCTTCCTCCAGCAAAGCAAGGCAGGCATCGATCCGCGGCAGAAGGTGCGCGGGGTCGCGGCCATGCCGACGCCGGGTCTCGGCCAACGGTTCGGCTTCGAGAAAGGTGCGAATGCGGCGCGCGAGCATCTGCCAGACGGTGTTGCGAGTCATGTCCGACAGCAAGAGCATGATCTCCCGCATCACCTCGTGCCGTCCGTCCGGATCGTGCGCGGCCATGTCGTCCCGCAGCCGGCGGAGCTCCTGCAATTGTTCTGGCGTGTGCCGATCGA
>JAPOLW010000471.1 GCA_029976905.1 bacterium
GAACCCGTGGAGATGATGGCCGAAGCCGCACTCGAGCTTTGTTCGCAACGCCACGTCGGCAGGGTCGTCAGCAGTCGCGAACTCCTCCATCAAGTCGGCCGTCGGGTGATGTCGCTCGACGGCTCGACTCCGTTGGGCGATGCACTTCTCGAAGCCGACGTGTCTCGAGCCGCGGTCTAGGCACCCCAGCGCGACGCAACCTGCGCGGGCCGATCCCCTCCACCCCGGAGAACTGATCCATGTATTTCGATTTCCACATCTACCGTAGGGTTCTCGCCTTCACCTGGGCGCGCCGCGACTGGCCCCGACGGCGGTCGATGCTGTTGCAACTACTCGTGGTCGAGCCACTTCTCGCTCTCTTCCAGAACTTCTTCCTCCTGCTGGACTACGTCTTCTTCCCAGCACTTTGGCGCCAGAAGGTGGTGGCCCCGATCTTCATCGTCGGGCACGCCCGCAGCGGCACCACGCTCCTGCACCGATTGATGGCCGCGGATGGCAAGCGCTTCAGCTACTTTCTGTATTGGGAGATGTTCCTTCCCTCCCTCACCCTGCGCAAGATCATCGGCGTTCTGGGCCGCCTGGACGAAACGCTGCTCGGCGCGACATTCTACAAGCGCATCCAGGCCTGGGACGATCGCACCTTCGGGCCCTTCCGCCACATGCACGACATGAGCCTCTGGAATCCCGAAGAAGATCAGTTCGTGATGAAGGCCGCCTTCGTGACCCAGCAATGGCAGCTCGAGCTTCCCCTCATGCACGAGATCGACGTCTTCCACCTCGGCGATCTCGCGCCGGGACGGCGGCGGCGCTGGCTGCGCTTCTACCGTGAGTGCGTCAAGCGCCAACTCCTCCTCAACGGCGGTGACCGCATCCATCTGAGCAAGAACCCTGTGATGAGCGGTTGGGTCGAGGCACTCCTGGAGATCTTCCCCGACGCCCGCTTCGTCGTTCCGGTGCGCGACCCCATTCAGTGCATTCCCAGCACTCTGAAACTGGTCGAGAGCAATTGGCAGGCCAAGGGTTGGACCCGGGAGGACTACCTTCCGGCACTGCGCACGTTGACTGAAATCTCCTTCGAGTCCTTCGATCTCCCGCGCGCCGCGCTGGCCGCGCACCCCGACACCCCACATTGCTTCGTCGACTACCGCGAATTGACGCGCGCGCCCCGGGAGACCATCGGTCGGATCTACGACGCCCTCGGACTCGAACTCTCCGCGGACTACGCGGCCTACCTCGAGGCGCAGGAAGAGAAGGAGAAGAGTCATGCCAGCCACTTCGCGTACAGCATCGACGACTACGAGGTCGGACCGCTCGAGATCGAAGAGCGTCTGAAGAACCACTACGAACGCTACGGCTGGCCACGGCCGAGCGATGCGGCTGGCGGCCCGCAGCCCGGGGGGACACGAGCATGAAGGATACCACCGACATCAAGCGCACCCTGCGCGCCGCCTTCGACACGATGATCGAACGGCTTCAAGCGGCCCGCGACGCCATCGACACACCCGAGCTCGACCCTGCCCCGGCCGACGAGCGGAACCTTGCCGAAGGCTACCGCTACCTCCTTGGGTTCCTGCTCGGGAGCATCGAGCGAGCCCTGCACGACCCGCTCTATCCGCGCTTCATGCGCGCGATCCAGCCCATGAACCGGGCAACGATCGACAACGCCGACGCGGTGTACCTCTACACCGTGATCGACGGCAACCACAGCTATCGCATTCGCGGTCGGGCGGCCGACAGCCGCCACTGGCGAGGCGAGGCACCCGCGGCCGGACGACGCGCCCCCCAATATGTGATCTTCGAACTCGCCAGTGGCTATGCCGGGGACTCCGGGTCGCTCGCCGAACTCGTCCCGGGGACGCGCATCAATACCGCAACGCTCGACTGCCACGCCCTCGAGGTCGAACCGGATGGAAGCTTCGAGATCCTGATCGCGCCCGAGAAGCCGGAGGGATACTCCGGCAACTTTCTGCTGGGCAAGCGCGTGAGCCAGGGGAAGGAACACGTCGGTCGGTTCCTCACGTGCCGCGAACTCTTCCACGATTGGGCGAACGAAGATCTGCTGGACCTCGAGATTCTCCGCCTGGGCTGCGAAGAGACTCCGCGGGCTCCGATCGACGAGGCGGGCGCCGTCGAAATGATGCGCACGGTCGGAGAAATTACCAACAACCAGATGCGGTTCTGGAATGTTTTCTACACCCAATTGCTGGAGACCTACGGCAAGACCGAGATCGGCCTGTCGGCCGAAGGCGAGCGGCCCTTCATGCCGGTGAACGACATGAACGCTCCCAACGCTCTCGGGATCGCCACTGGCGGTGGGCAGAGCACGAACATCTACGCGGGCGGCGTCTACCAACTCGGACCCGAAGAGGCGCTGATCATCGAGTCCGAGGTACCGGTCGAGCCGAGCTTTCTGGGCTTCCACCTCTCGAACCTCTGGGGCGAATCCCTGGACTTCGAGAGCCACCAGTCGAGCCTCAACCCGGCTTTGATGGAGATCAACGCCGATGGCGTCTACCGTTGGGTGGTCGCGAATCGCGACCCGGGGGTACCCAATTGGCTCGATACGACCGGGATCGCGCACGGATTCCTCACCGTCCGTTACACCTACGGGACACCGCCCCCCAAGGAGCAATGGCCCACGCTCCACACCCGGAAGGTCGCGCTGGGCGAAGTGCGCCGCCACCTGCCAGCCGATACCGGCACGGCGACGGCCGCGTCGCGCCGCGAGGCAACCTTGATGCGCCATCGCCACGTCCAGCGGCGCTACCGTCAGTATTGAACCGTCGGCACCCCCAACCGAGCGTTTGACCGCGATTCCCGACGCCCGAACCCGCACCCCGAAAGGCGACGACCGACCCTCGGGCAGGCCCGACCCGGGCCTGCCCGAGGGTCGGCGCGCTCAAGCAGACGCGCCGGTCTCGCGGATCAAAACGGTGTAGCGACGCTCCGAGAAGCGCCAGACACCCTCCTGGCGCACGAGGCGATCGGCATAGGCGCCGACCACTTTGGGAACCCCGCCCGCCTTCGGGGCGAGAATCTCGCGCGTATAACAACGCGCCATGGCCTCGTCCCCGTCCACCTCGATGGCCCCGATCTCTGCAAAGAAGCCCATCGTTTCCAGGTGGCTCCAGATGGTCTCCCACTGCGCGCGCAGTTGCGGTTTGCCACGATGCTCTGCGCCGAAGACCGCCCAGAGACAATCCTCAGCCCAACGGTCGAGCCACGCCTCCCGGTCCTGCCGGAAGACGGCGTCGCTGTACGCGCCATAGCATTCGCGAATGAGGAGCCTGTCTTCCAGCGAACCCAGGAACAACGTGCCATCACCTCGTCGAGCCGAGGACGGTGCCTATGTGGATCCCCCGTCGACGTCAACTTCGCGGGCGCAGCGACTTCCACCAGCGGACGTTTCGCGGCATTGACGCCGGGCCGGCTCCCCGGCATACGTTGCAGGGAAGGTGGAGTCAAAGCGCAACCGGCACCCCCGGTCGATCCGATCCGGGTACCGGGACGATGCTTCCCGAGTCCGCGGAGGAACCCCAAATGAAAGAAATGGTCGACGCCCAGAACACGACGTGCCCCTTCGAATTCAATCTCGACGCCACCACCTTCAAGGTCGGTGACCTCGTGAGCTACCGGGTTCCCGAAGCCTTCCAGGACATGCCCTTCGTCGGCGAGCTTCTCGAGGTCCACGAGGACCATGTGATCCTGC
>JAPOLW010000472.1 GCA_029976905.1 bacterium
GGTGGCCGTGGCGGATGCATGCTATCGATCTGCGGAATCGGGCCGGGCGGTTCCGGTCCGTCGCGAGTGAGGATTCCCGATGTCATTGTTCGTCCTGATCGGAAAAACCGGCCCCGATGCGGCGGCCCGACGCAGCGCGGTCCGACCACGTCACCTGGAGCACCTCCAGGCGCTCGAGCGCGCCGGGCGGATCCGGCTGGCCGGGCCGCTGCTCGAACCGGAGGAGGGCAACCCGTGCGGCAGTCTCGTGGTCTTCGAGGCCGAAAGCGCCGAGGCGGCCCGAGCCGTCGCGGAGCAGGACCCGTATGTGACCGAGGGCGTGCTGGCGACCTGGGAGGTCCTCTCCTTCACCCAGGTGATTCCCGGGCCCCCCGCATGACCCTGCAGGCGGTGTTGCCGGACGAGGAGCGCCCGCACGCGCCCTCCAGCGCGACCGGGTGGAACGAATCGTATTCCTTCTACGTGGTCGAACCCACCGATCGGATCGCGTTGCTGTCGCGCATGGGAGTGCGCCCCAACGAGGGGATCATGGATGTCGGTTGCGATGTCTTCGTATCCGACGGAGGCCTGCTTGCCGCTCGACACGTCCGGCCGCAGGTCGAGAATACCGATGATCTCGAGGTCGAAGGCGTGCGCTACGAGATGGTCCGTCCGCTCGAGGAGTGGCGTCTGTCCTACGATGGCCCCGCGCACTCGTTGCGTTCGTCGCGCGATGCCGGGGACCACGAAGCCTGGCACAAATCGCGCCTCGAGCGCCTGATCGTCGACCTCGTCTTTCGCGCCGAGGCAGCACCGGCTGCGGACGATGCATGGCCCGGCCGGTTCGGTCAGGCGGGTCGCTTCACGGGTGAGATCTGGGTGTCGGGCGACGAGTACCGCCTCGATTCGCCGGGGATCCGGGAAAAAGCCTGGGGGACCACAGGCAGTACGCTTCCGCGGATGCGGCGACGGTTCTGGGCGCGCTTCGACGATGGCAGTGCGCTCGTCATCGATCGTCGGATCGATGACGAAACCGAGCAGATGGCGGGTTGGATTCTCGAGGGGGGAGAAATGCGTGCTCTCCACGAACTCCGTCTCTGCACCGAGACGGAAGCGGACACGTTCTGGCAGAAGTCGGCTGAATTCGTCTTCCGCGACGACGCGGGGCGCGAAGGATCCGTGTCGGCGTCGATCCTCCAGATTGCGCCTCTGCCGACGGTCCGGGGGGCCGTACGCGTCGTCGTCTGCTCGAGCGTCGCGAGCTTCGCCTGGGGCGCTCGACGTGGAATCGGCGTCGCGGAGTATCTGCACCGCCTCGACGAATCCGGACAACCGCTCCTGCCGGTGGCCGAGCACGGCTGAGTCGGCGGTCCCGCCGCCCCCGGTGGCCGAGCACGGCTGAGTCGGCGGTCCGGCCGCCCCCGGTGGCCGAAGACGGCTCAGTCCATCTCGGTCGTGGTGGGTCGCAGGACGACTTCGAGGATTTCGGCGGGGGCGCGCAGACGCATCGGCGGCCCCCAGTAGCCCGTCCCATGGCCGACCAGGAGCTGCGCGTCGCCGCGCCGGTAGTGGCCCGACACGAAGCCGACGGCGGCCCGGACCAGAACGTTGAAGGGCCAGATCTGCCCGCCGTGGGTATGTCCCGAGAGCTGTAGATCGACGTCCGCCTCGACGGCCGCGGGGAAGGTCGATGGGTCGTGCGCGAGCAGCACCACCGCGTCCCGGGGATGGCGCCCGTGCAGGGCGCGGGGGACATCCTCGCCTTCGCCGGACCCGAAGAGGTTGCCCCGGTGATCGTCGACTCCGGCGAGTTCGAAGTGCGCTTCCCCCTGGGTGATGGTCACGCGCTCGTTGCGCAGGGGCCGCATGCCCAGGTGTCGGACGTGCTCGACCCAGGAGCCCGCCCCCGAATAGTAGTCGTGGTTGCCGGTGACGAAGAAGACGCCGTGCGCGGCGCGCAGGTCGGCAAAGGGCGCGACCTCGGAGGCGAGGTGTGCAACCGGCCCGTCGACGAGGTCGCCGGTCACGGCGATGAGGTCGGGTTCGAGCGCGTTCACGCGCGTGACGATCGAACGCGCGAAGGGCGCACCCAGCATCGAGCCAATGTGGATGTCACTGATCTGGACGATCCGGAAGCCATCGAGCGCGCGGGGCCAGCGCCGCAGGCGGATTTCGTGGCGCGCGAGACGGGGTGGGGCCAGCGCCGAGGACATGCCGGTAAAGCCGGCCACGAGTGCGAACGAGAGCACCGCAAGCGCTCTCGACCGGGTGAGCGTCAGCCCCGGGTCACCCTCGAACGCGGCGCCGACGACGAGGAGCGCCGCATCGGTCGCGAGAAGACCGATCAGAAGATAGAACGCGAAACCCAGAAAGAGATTCGCCGGCCAGGCGACCAGGCGGCTGACCCGGGGCGGCGTGAAGCGTTCGGCCGCGGCCTGGAGGAGCGGCGTGACGGCAAGGAAGAGAAAGGCGCCGAAGAGAAGGGTCGTCCAGGGCTCACCCAGCGCCGGATCGAGGATGAGGCGGCCGACGAGGTAACGGACCGTACCCAGGAACACCAACGATAGGACGCAGAGGAAGGCGCCGATCATCAGTCCTTTGCGCAGCATGGCGTCCCGGGCATGTAAGCCCAGGCATGCTGCCGTGACAAGTTCACGACTCCGGGGAGCGACCGGAGGATGGGTTTGGCCTATGCCTATGTCTCCATGTCGATCGAGCACGCCGTCCTGGGTCTTCTCGCGGAGGGACCGCGCCACGGGTATGCCCTGCGCGCTCTCCTCGAGACCCGACTCGGCTCCGATGCCGATCTCGGCGGGGTGCGGATCTACCGGATCCTCGAGCGCCTCGAAGGGGCCGGGCTGGTGACGTCTGCCACCCAGCGGATGGGGCGCCGCCGGCGGCGGGTCTACGCTCTGCGTCCCGAGGGCCACCGGGAGTTGCAGCAATGGCCGGGCGACGGACCGGTCTACCTCGCCGGGCGTCCCGACCTCTTCCTGCGGCTCTCGGCGGCTGGCGGTGACGTGGCGCGGGTCGCCACCATCGTGGAGGTCTGGGAGCGGGAAGAAAGACGCGCGCTCGCGCGTTGGCGCGACGCGCGGTGGGAACCGGAGTTCCGGACCGAGAAGCAGTCCTGGGGGCGACGTCTGGCGATCGAACTCGAGGTCGATCGCGCTCGTTCGGCGCTGCGGACCTCGTCCCGGGTACGCGGCCTTCTGGAGGGGGACCCCGGCGACCTGCCCTTCGAAGACGTCCTCCGGGCGTTGCGCACCCTGGAGTGAGGATGCCTCAGTGCAGCGCGCCGGGCCGTTGCAGTGCGAACCGGGGAATCTGCGCCTGGAAGACGTGCCCGTCCGGGCCGTGCATCTCGTAGGTCCCCTCCATCGTCCCGACGGGCGTCTCGAGGATGGCGCCGCTCTGATAGCGATGCGCCTGTCCCGGCTCGAGAATGGGCTCTTCGCCGACCACCCCGGGACCTTCGACCTCCTTTACCTTCCCGTCGCCATCGGTGATGATCCAGTGCCGACGTTTGAGTTGCACGCGGGTCGTCCCCTCGTTCGCGATCGTGACGAGGTAGGCGAATGCGTATCGATCGTCCTCTGGTGCAGAATGTTCTTCGAGGAACTTCGATTCGACCGAGACCCGGATTCCTTCGGTGACGGCGCTCGACATGGCACGATGGCTAGCAGGGAGGTCGCGCGCGGCCAACCGTCGTGCGGCATTCTAGCGG
>JAPOLW010000473.1 GCA_029976905.1 bacterium
GGCGAGAACGATCCGATCAAGGTCGCCGAGGGGCGCTATCTGGCCGACGAAGACACCATCCATTATGGGCTGGTGCCGCGCTCCCATCGGGGCATCTTCGCCATCAACGAACTCCCCGATCTGATGGAGAAGATCCAGGTCGGCCTCTTCAATCTGATGGAGGAACGCGACATCCAGATTCGCGGCTTCAAGGTGCGTCTGCCGGTGGACCTGGTCCTGATCGCGAGCGCCAACCCGGAAGACTATACGAGTCGCGGGCGCATCATCACACCATTGAAGGATCGATTCGACGCGCAGATCCGCACGCACTATCCCCGGGACCCGGCGACCGAGATCGCGATCGTCGAGCAGGAGGTTTCGAGCGAAGATCGGGATGGCACGCCGGTCCGGGTGCCGCCCTTCATGAAGAACGTGGTGGCGCGCCTCACATTCGAGGCGCGCGCCGCTGGCGACGTCAACCAGAGTTCGGGCGTGAGCGTCCGCGCAACGCTCAACAACTACGAGACGCTGATTGCCAATGCCGAACGCCGCGCGGTGATCCTCGGAGAGCAGGAGATCGTTCCGAGGATCTCGGATCTGCACGCCGTGTCGGCATCCATGCTGGGCAAGCTCGAGTTCGAGTACACGGGGGAGGAGACCTCGGAACGGGAAGCCTTCGACCGACTGGTGAATCGAGCGGTCCTGGCGGTGTTCGACGAAGCCCTCTCCCCGGCGGACCTGCAGGGCGTCATCGGCTACTTCGAGGGAGGCTGGGGCGTGGAGGTTTCCGACCAGATGGCCGCGTCCGAATATCTCGAGGGTATCTCGGCGATTCCCGGACTCCGGGAGGCCATTGATGATCTGGGACCTTTCGAATCACCCGCACTCATGGCGTCGGCGACCGAGTTCATTCTGGAAGGCCTCCATCTTCACCAGAAACTCAACCGCGAGGCCTCGGGCGGTCGCGTGACGTATCGCGCCTGAGCGATGGGCGGGGCGATGAGACGCTGGAGCGGGAAGAGCCTCGGTCGAGTCTTCCTCGGGCCGGCGATGCGACGGAATCCGGGCGGTCGATGTTCCGTTTGAGGTACACGTCCTGGGACGGGACCCAGCGGGTTCGTCTCGACCCGGAACGAATCTTCGAGGAGTTCGCGGAGGCGCTCTCGGGGACGGACGACGTACGCGAGGCTCTCGACTGGCTGATGCGCCAGGGGCTCGAGTTGGCGGACGGTCGGGTGATGGGCCTCGAGGATTTGCTCCAGCAGGTACGCCAGGAGTTGGAGGCCCGTCAGGAGTCGGTCAACGTCGATCACGCGCTCGACGGCATGCAGGCTCGTCTCGACGACATCGTTCGCCGGGAGAAGGAAACCCTGAACGGTCTCGAGCAACCGGGCGAGGCCGGCGCGGAGATGCGCGAAAAAAAGGCGTTCCTCGGTGATCTGCCACAGGGGCTCTCCGAGGCGATCGAACAGATCGATCAGAGATATTCCTTCGAGGATGCGGACGCGGCCCGGGATTTCGAGGACCTTCTCGGCGAGCTCGACGACATCCGGCGTATCGAGGACTTCCAGAAGCGTTGGGGTGAGCGCTTGCAGGGCGAGCGGTCGTTGGACTTCGACGAGACGCGCGAACTCGCCGAACAACTCGAGGCCTTGATGTCGATGCAGCGGGCTCTCCTGCGCGGGGATCTCGACGACATCGATGCCGCCGAGCTCGCGGCACTCCTGGGAGCGCAGGCGGCGCGGGATTTCGCCGCGCTGACGCAGGCCTTGTCGATGTTGGTCGACGCGGGGTTTCTCATGCAGCGCGAAGGCCGTCTGGAGCTTTCCGCCAAAGGGATACGCCGGATCGGGCAACTGGCGTTGCGCGACATCTACCAAAGCCTGCTTCGGGAGCGCCCCGGGGGGCACGAGACCCGACGGGTCGGGGCGGCCGAGATCCTGCCCGAAGGGGTGCGGCCGCACGAACCCGGGGAGGCTCTCGATCTCGCGCTCGTCCCGACCCTGATGAACGCGGTCCGGCGGGCGCCGGGAAAGACGCTCTCGATGGCGCCGCGCGACTTCGAGGTCCATGAGTCGCGCCAGCAGAGTACGGCGTCGACCGTACTCCTGCTCGACATGAGTTGGTCGATGAGTTGGGAGGGGCGCTTCGCGGCGGCCAAGAAGGTGGCTCTGGCACTCGAGAGCCTGATCCGGACCCGGTATCCACGCGATTTTTTCGGGATCGTCGGCTTCTATACGCGAGCGGTCGAACTCCGCGCACAGGAGCTTCCCGAGGCCTCCTGGAACATGGGCGATCCGTTCACGAATCTACAGGATGCCCTGCGCCTCGGCAGCGATCTCCTTCGGCGACACCCCAGCCGAAACCAACATTTGATCGTCGTGACCGATGGACAGCCTACCGCATACTTTGCCGATGGACGGCTGCATTGCGAGTGGCCGCTTTCCTTCGGTGGGGTCTCCAGGCGGGCCGCCCAGGAAACCCTGCGCGAGGTGGAGCGCGTCACGCGGCGAGGCATCACGATCAATACCTTCATGCTCGACGACTCGCTCGGCTTGCGGGCCTTCGTGGAGAAGATGACCCGGATCAACAAGGGACGCGCGTTGTACAGCCGGCCGGACCGTCTGGGGGAGTACCTTCTGGTCGATTACCTGGGGCGCAAGCGGAAGAAGGTCTGATGCGCGCAACGGCCCGCGGCATGTTCTTGTCACTCTGGTTTTTCGCGGGTCTGCCCACCGTGCCGCAGGAGGAGGGGGCGCCGCTGGCCTGCGAAGAGCAATTCATGGTCTTCGAATCCCTCGCCTCCGGAGCCTTCGACTATTGCCGCCTGCGTCTCACGTATCGACCGGGCACGGTCGAGTGTTTGCGGATCCTCCTGCCCACATGCAATGTACCGATTCCGGGGGAGCCCGTGCGGATGGTTGCCGGGCGGTCGGATTGGATTCTTCACGGGCATGCCGAGCGTATTCTCTGCCCGCCGGGGCCACCGCCGCCGTCGTGTCCGGCTGGATTCCCGGGGGGACCGCAGCCGCGGCCCTGAAGTGGGCGGTGCGGTAAAGGTGGGTGTGGTGACGTGACGGCGCAAGCCACTTCGGAAGGCCGGGCGCGGGGAGCGAAACTCACGCCGATGCTCGCGCAATATCTGCGCGTCAAAGAGCAGGCGGGAGATGCGGTTCTCTTCTTTCGGCTCGGTGACTTCTACGAGATGTTCTTCGAAGACGCCGAGAAGGCGGCTCCGCTTCTCGACCTCACCTTGACCTCGCGCAACAAGGACGCCCCGAACCCGGTGCCGATGTGTGGGGTGCCGTATCACGCGGCGCAGGGCTACGTCGGTCGGTTGCTCGGGCATGGATTGAAGGTCGCCATCTGCGACCAGCTGGGAGATCCGGCGGCGTCCCCGGGATTGGTCGAACGCGGCCTCGTGCGGGTGATCACACCGGGCACCGTTCTCGACGAGGAGGAGGGGCTTCGCGCGAGCGAGCCCGGATATCTGGTGGCCCTGGCGCGCGGCGGTGCTCCGGGCGAGATTGCCGTGGCAAGCGTCGAGGTCACCACCGGCCAACTCAAATGTTGTGTGGTCTCCTCCGAGCGCAGTGTGGCCGAGGAGCTGGCGCGGATCGGGCCACGCGAGATCGTCATCGACCCCGAGGACGGGGCGGTGGCGGCCCTGGCCGACGGGGCGGGCGCGGGGACGACGCGCTGGAGCCCCTCGGTGCGCGACG
>JAPOLW010000474.1 GCA_029976905.1 bacterium
GATGCGACGAAAGTGCGTGCCCGGGACGAAGCGGGTTCCCCCCTGGCCAGGGCCGACCGCATGGGGGAAGTAGAAGAGCTGAACGTCGAAGGCGTAGCGGCTCGGATCGAGGATGGCGTCGGCGTGCAGATGTTGTTCCCACGGGTCGCGGGGCTCGCGCAGGTGTACGAAGTCGTGGTCGAAGAGTGGATCGGCACCGACCAGCGAACGGAGGATGCCGCGGACCCGCGGGAGGCGGAGCATCTCGCCGATCACCGAAGGCTCCGGGTAGCACCGGGAGAGCGGCGTTCCGGTGGCGGGAGGGCGGGTCGGCGCCCCGGGGACCCAGCGGTCGCGTGTCAGGGCCTCGAGCTCGGGGAGGATGCGGTGGTTCACGTCCTCGGGGACGAGGCCGTCGAAACGCAGGAAGCCCCGCGTCACGAAGGTGGCCATTTCGCGGGTCGTGAGGCGGTCGTCGGCGGGGTTGCTCATTCCACGTATCCAAGGGCTTCGAGTTTTCGCCTGGTTTGACCGTCGAGGACTTCGGCCGGGGAGGCGGTCTCGCCCCCGCGCGCACCGGTCGGGGGCTCTGCGCCGCCGTCGAGGCCTCGATAGGCCTCGATCAAGGCGCGCCCCTCGGCCGAGAGGGACGCGTCGTCCAGGGGGGTTTGCTCACCCGGGTCGGCACGAAGATCGTAGACCTCGTAGGCGCCGGTCTCCTCGCGCCAGATCCATTTGTGATCGGTCGTGCGGGCGGCGATCAATCGCTTCCCGCCGTACCGCCCCTCGGCGAAGCGCACGCCATGTCCGCGCAACGGGTCGCCCCGGAGTGCATGCACGAGGCTGCGACCCTGCAAGCGTAGCGGTGGCGTTTGACCGAGCAATTCGAGAATCGTCGGCGCGACGTCGACCAGCGAAACCTGGCCGTCGAGCGAGAGCCCCGCGGGTATGAGTCCGGGCGCCCAGAACAGCAGCGGAACGCGAAGCACCTCGTCGTAGAGTGCCTTTCCGTGCCCCCAGAGTCGATGCTCTCCGAAGGCGTCTCCATGGTCCGAGGTGATCACGACCAGAGTCTCGTCGAGGACGTCGAGGTCTTCGAGGGCGGCCCAGAGGCGTTCGAGCGCGCGGTCGGCGTTGCGCACCTCGGCGGCGTAGGCGCGCCGAAGCCGCTCTCGCCGGATCGTCGCGGCGTCCCGCCCGGCGACCTCGACCTCGGGAAGTTCGGCGAGCAGTGCGGGATCGGGAGCGTAGGGACGATGCGCCTCGTAGGTATGCAGAAAGAGGAAGAAGAGGTCGTCGCGGTGTCGCTGGAGCCAGGCGATGCCGTCGTCGAAGGTCTCCTCGATTCCGCCCGCGCCGCGCAAGGTGTCCCGATTCTCCCGGTATTGGTCGAAGCCGCGCGCAAAGCCCGATGCGGCGAGCAGCATTGCATTTTCGGTCACGGCCCCGGTCGTGTAGCCGGCGCGCGCGAGGATCTCCGGGAAGGTGGCCCGCCCGGGGGAAAGGGAGTGGGTGGCGAACTCGACTTTGTGTACCGCGGGGTAGGTGCCGGTGAAGAGGCTCATATGCGAGGCGGAGGTGGAATGGAACGTCGTGATCGCCTGCGTGAACGTCGTGCCCTCGCGGCTCAGTCGGTCGAACCACGGAGCCACGCGCACGCCGCCGAACGCACCGCCGAGGTGGTCCGCGCGCACGGTATCGAGCGAGATCAGGACGAGATTGCGGCGCTTGCCGCGCGCCCGGGGCGCCCGGATCTCGGGGGCACCCCACACCGGCGAGGTGGCGCCCGCCGTGGTCTGCTCCTGCGGGGAGGTCGTGTTCGTCGCGAAGGTGAAGGTGACCGTGCGGCCCGCGAGGTCCCCGAGGTCGACGCGCAGATCGTGCCAGGCGCCCCCGTCCCCGGGCCCGAGCGCGTGTCGGAGGATCTCGCGGTCCTCGCGGCGATGCTCTGCGGCCGCATCTCCGGACCCCGCCTCTCGCGCGGTGAGGACGAATTCGGTCGCGGCCGCTTGGCCCGGGCGGGCGAAGCCGGCCAGGGCCACGCCTACGGTGAGTTCGGCCTGCCGGGGGATCTCGAGCGGTTGGGTGTGGAACCGGCGTTGCGACGGCGGCGGCGGGTAGGCTTCGAGGTAAGCGCTTGCCTCGTCCCCCCGTGGAGCCGACGAAGGCGGGATGTCGATGGTCAGATCGGCGCCGGTCGCCTCGACGGCTTGTGGTGCCAGCGTGACGGGATCGGTTCCGGCCCCGGGGCGCAAGGTCGGCCGCACGATCAGGGAGCGGTCACGAAGCGCCAGGGGCGTCCGCGCCACGACGCGCAGGGGTCTGTCCCCGGGGCCCGGACCCACGAGGGCCGCGTCCAGCAGACGGACGGCGGGACAGCCGAAGCTCGGTCGAAATTCGTCGTCGACGGAACAACGCGCCGGGGTGTCGCCCAATGGCTTCTCGCGGTGGTCGGTCAGGCGGAAGACCGGCCCCCAGACGTCGCGGTCGGGGGCCGAGCAGCCGCCGACTCCCGGGCCGAGCAGGAGCGCGAGAACGGTCCCGATTCCGCCGAGCCAGAGCGGTTTCCCTCGCGCTCTCCACACCCGGGTCGGGCTAGCATGCATACGCCGGGCGCGTCGATGCGCTCGCGACGACGACACACGGGTGGCCCCCGGGGGATCCGACTCCGGGTGGCGTCGCTGCCGCGGCGCGGGGGGTCGTGGGCGGGGTGCTGGGTAGGATCCAGACGTTGCGGAAGCGCACCGGATTCCCGTGGTCCTGGAAAAAGAGCGGCCCCGGCGTCGGGTTTTCCTCTTCGCCGAGTCCGGTCGGACCGACGAGCGCGACGTCGTCGTGGATGAGGACGCCATTGTGGCGGACGGTGATCCGCGCCGCAGCCACCCGTTTTCCCTGTGCATCGAATCGGGCGGCGGTGAAGTCGATGTCGTAGGTCTGCCACGTGAGCGGGGGCAGGGCCATGTTGTGATCGGGGCGCTTCTGTCGGTAGATCGCGCCGCAGTCGTCGTCCGCGCCTTCGCGGCCGAAGCTGTCGAGGATCTGTACCTCGTAGCGTCTCTGGATGTAGACGCCGCTGTTGCCGCGTTTCTGGCGTTCGAGCGTGGGCTCGAACGGCGTGCGGAATTCGAGGTGGAGACGGAAATCCTCGAAGACATCGCGGCTCTCGGCCCCGGCGACGAGGTGGCCTGCGTGGTCTACGGTGCCGTCGAAGCGATGGGGCGCGTCCCCGTCTCCGAAGAGGACGAGAGCGCCGGGTGGGGGCGGGGATCCCAAGGTCGGACTGCGGCGCTCCACCCTGGGCAGGAGGTGCACCGAACCGTCGGGCGCGACGAGTTCGGCGATACCGTCACGCAAGGTCGCGCTCGTTCCCTGACCGGACAGGTGCACCGCTGTCCCCTGGCGGTTCCCCTCGAGCCGTCCCGCGGCCGGCGTGCGCGCTCCAGCGCCGGGAAGACCGCCGGCCAGGAGGGTGGCCTCGAAGCGTTCCTTGCCGAGGGCGACCACCTGCAGGGCCCAGGGCGCGCCGTCGGCGGTGTACTCGCCCTGGACGGCATAGTCGTCTCCCGCCCGGTCCGGATCGGTGAAGTGGGGGGCGGCCCGCATCTCGGGGTCGAGTCGGAGAAGGAATCCGAGGAGCCGGTCCCGGTGGGTCATGGCGTACCAGGACAGCCCCATCAGGACGACCGAAGCGGCACCGGCGTAGCGCAGCCACCGACC
>JAPOLW010000475.1 GCA_029976905.1 bacterium
CGATCGGCGATTCACGGCCGACCAGACGATCCGAAGCGGCTCCATCGGTACGACCGGGCTGTCTGCGTGCAGTGTTGGCCGGACGCCGCGGTCCAGTGCCGAGCGGGCCGGGCTCATTCGTGCGGCTCGCTCGGGACCCATGAAGATGTCTCGATGGCGATCGCCCCAATAGTAGGTGTGTAGAATGAAGAAGCTGGGAATCACTCCGAGCCCCGCCATCCGGTCGAGCTGATCCTCGCGCGTCATTTGCGCATGGATCACGACGGGTCCGACCTCTCCGAAGGAGCGCTCTGCATCGGCGGCCTCGAAGGCATCGAGAATGTCGTCGATCGAGGCGTCGCCGTTCCCGTGAACGGCGACCGGCATTCCGGCACGGTGGTAGCGCAGAACGCGCTCGCGCAGTTCGTCAGGAGCGATCCGTGGGTAGCCCCGGAAGGTGGGGTCGTCCCCGGGGGGGACGTGGTAGGGCTCGCTGAGGTAGCCGGTGTACCCCTGGATCGAGCCGTCGGCGACGAGCTTTACCCGTCCGATCCGTACCCAGTCTGGATCGTAGGTCTCGAGGTCGACCTCCCCGTCGAGCATCTGGTCGGCCGTCTCCATACCCGGCCAGAGGACGAGGCGGAGCGGCACGAATCCGAGCCGGGAGGCCAGGCCGAGGCCTTCGATGAGCTCCGCGGTCGCGTAGCCGCTCTGTGCCGTCGTCGTCCCGGACGCCGCATAGCGACGAACGGCTTCCTGGGTCATGGCGATGGCTCCCCAGATTCCCGGACTCGTCATCTTCGCGAGCACCGGCTCGGCTGCGGTCTCCTCGAGCACGCCGTCGGGTCGGCCGTCGGCATCGCGTCGCAGGGCGCCGCCTTCGGGATCCGGGGTCTCGGGCCCATAGCCGACCTCGCGCAGGGCGAGAGAATTGACGGCGACCAGATGTCCCGAGATGTGGACCAGGGCGATGGGGTGTTCGGTCGAGACGCGATCGAGGTCGTCGCGTGTGGGATGCCGCTTCTCCGCGAGGAGCGTGTCGTCGTAGCTCATGCCGAGGATCCATTCACCTGCCGGTGTTTCGGAGGCGCGTTCCCGCATTCGCACGACGATGTCCTCGACCGATCGCATCTCGCCAATCGGTGGGGAGTTCAGGTCGGCGAGGACCGCGTAGACGCCCTCCCCGGGAAAGTGCCCGTGCGCATCGATGAAGCCGGGCAGCAGGGCGCGGCCCTCGAGGTCGACGACCTCCGTGTCCCCGTCCGCCCATGCCAGGACGTCCTCTTCGCTTCCCACGGCGGCGATGCGGTCGCCTTCGATCCCCAGGGCTTCGACGACCCGACGTTCCTCGTCCATGGTCAGGATGGGTCCACCGCGGTAGACCACGCGGCGCTCTGCGCGGAGAGCGCCGGCGGCGAAAGCAACGAGGAGGATCGGCAGCAGCCAACGGAGGCGCTTCATCCCCCCTTCCTGCTCGATCCACGCGTGGAAGACAAGACGGACCGGAGGTCCGACTCCTCACGTCATGCGGGCGGGGACGCTCGCCGGGTCCGCGGGTCGACGAACGACGGGCGGAGGGAGTCGCTCCCCCCGCCCGTCGGCGGGTCTTCGAGGCTGGTCCGGCGAGCGGATCAGAATGCGCCGGCGGTGGCCTCGCTTCGGTAGTGCGTGGTGCTGTGCACGGGATCCTTGTCGTATTCGGGGATCACATGCTTTCCGAACATTTCGATACATTCGTGGGTGTCGTCGGGATTCAGGTGGTTCGGGAAGCCGAAGACGAGCTGGTCCATGCCGACGGCGTCGAAGGCCCGCAGTTGCTCGCAGACGTCTTCGGGGTTGCCGCAAAGCAGGGCCCCCGCCGCGATGGCGGCGTCGACTTCCGCGGGTGCCATCTGGCGCGGCTTCTCCGGCCAGACCGGCGCTCCCTCAGGCGTCGGGAAGGTGTCGTGGTAGAGGCAGACCAGGGAGAAGATCAAACCCCGGTCGGGGCGGCAGGCGAGTTCGCGCGCTTTCTCGCGATCCTTCATGCAGATCACCGAGTTGGTGATCATGACGTTGTTGTTCTGGTAGGTGCCGACCGGATTGGTACAGGCGGCGGCACCTTCCTTGTAGGAATCGATCTGCGGCTTCATCGCCGCCACCGGCGAGAAGTTGAAGCCGAGGGCTCCGAGTCCCATGCGGCCGGCCTTCTCGTAGGTCGCCGGGTTGCCACACGCGACCCACATCGGTGGGTGGGCGGCCTTGAAGGGCTTGGGCAGGATGTTGTGCGGAACATCCATCGCAAAGTGGTCGCCGTGGAAGGTGTAGTCCTTCTGCGCGAACATCTTCGGTAGCTCGTGGATGACCTCGTCCCACTCGGCCTTGGTCGAGGACGTGTCGTCGATGTTGAAGGTGCCGACCTCGTGTGAGCCGGCGCCACGCCCCGTGCCGAACTCGAAGCGGCCCTCGGTCAGGTGGTCGAGCATGGCGGCGCGCTCGGCGTTCCGGGCCGGGTGGTTCACCCGTGGGCTCAGATTGAAGATGCCGGACCCGAGGTGGATCCTCGACGTCTGGGCCGCGAGGTAGCCGAGATAGACGTCGCTTGCCGAGATGTGACTGTATTCGGTGAGGCCGTGGTGCTCCGTCACCCAGCAATACTTCCAGTTATTGGCATCGGCCGTGCGCGCATAGCCGACCTCGTCCATCAGTGCCTTGTGCTCCTCTGCCGGCACGTGGGCGCGCGGACCGGTGCACGTACCCTGGATGAAGATTCCGAACTCCATCGACTTCCCCTTTGATTTTGCCTGGTTCAGCTCCGTCGGATCCGGAGGACACCGGACCGTGTCCGAATCCTACCGTCCGGGCGGCCGTTCGCAAGATGGCCCCGGGGCGCGCTGGTCGTCCCGCGGGGAGCTTGGCCGGCGAGGGGTTTTGCAAGGCACCGTGGGAAGACATATCCGGGAGGAGCCGCCCGGAGCGGCTCGTCGGATGTCCGACGATGGTTGGAGGTCATCATGCACGCAAACGAGCCCACACATTGGAAGTCGGTCGGCTACGTCCTGTGGATCTTCGGATTCACTGGTTCCCATCGCTTCTATTTCGGGAAGCCGGTCACGGGGACGATCTGGTTCCTGACGCTGGGGCTCTTCGGTGTCGGCTGGCTCATCGACCTTTTCCTGATCCCGGGCATGCAGCGTGATGCCGAGCTGCGGTTCGAGGAGGGCTGGATCGACTACAACATTGCCTGGATCCTGCTCACCTTCCTCGGCGTCTTCGGCGCCCATCGCCTTTATCTGGGCAAGTGGCTGACCGGCCTCGTCTACCTCGTTACCGGTGGCCTCCTCCTGGTCGGCGTGTTGTACGACTACTGGACCCTGAACGACCAGATTTCCGAGGTAAACGAGGCCTACGGCTGACCCGGGTCGGGACGGGACCGTCCACCGTCTTCCCGCCGGTCGTTCGTCCCGTGGAGGGGCGGTGCGTCGCGTAGGGCCTGCGCGACGAGTCGGTGCCCCTCGGGCGTCCAGTGCCCGTCGCCGGGCAGGTAGAGTCCACGCGTGCCGGTCGGGTCGTGCAGCGTGGGGGCGAGGTCGATGCACGAGAGGGCCTCTGCGCGGCAGATCGCGAGGAGTTGTGCTCTGCGGGGTCCCTCCTGTGCGACGACGACCGTGAACCGCGCGCCCGCCTTTCCGGCTTCGTCGCGCATC
>JAPOLW010000476.1 GCA_029976905.1 bacterium
GTTCGGCGGCTTCTCGAGGTCGAGCTCGGCCCGCTGCTGGGAAGATGGCGGCGCCGGGCCTTGTCTCCATCGTGACGCACGATTCACCGGCGTACGTGGCACGGATGCGAGGCGCGGTCGGGGGAACGAGAGATGCGTGAAGCGGGCCGGGAAGCACTCGCGCAGGACGATGTGAGGCGCGAGCGGGTGGGCACCACCCTCAAGCGACTCTCCCGCACGGGGGCGCTTCCGACGCTCCCCTCGGTAGCGAGCGCTGCTCTCGCTCTGGTCCGCGACCCGGAGGTGGATGTGGATGAGCTTTGCGAACTCATCCAGACCGACGTCGGCCTGGCTGCGCGCGTTCTTCGCATGGCGAACTCCGCAGAAAGCGGCCGCCGCCGAAAGGTAAGGCGGTTGAGTGATGCCGTTCTCACCATAGGGTTGCGCAAAACCTGCGACGTCTTGGTGGCGGCCTGTGCCCGACAGCTCTACGACGCGAGCAGCCCCCACGCCGAGGCGCTCTGGAACCACTCGTTGGCCACTGCCGTCGCCTGCGAGGAACTCGCTCGTTTCCTGAACGACGAGGATCCGGCGCGGGCCTTCCTGCCGGGGCTCTTCCACGATGTGGGTCAGATCGCCTTCTTGCTCGCCGACAGGGATTCGGCGGTTTTGCTGGAGGGCACCGTCGGGGCCGATTCGGGCGGGCGGTCCGGCCTGGAATGTGAACGATACGGCTTCCATCACGCCGAGGCGGGCGCGATGCTCGCCGAGGATTGGGGATTGGCACCGGAGCAGACGGATGCAATCCGGCGCCACCACGAGGTCGGGGCAGGCCGAAACCCCGCCGACCTGGCGACTCTCGTGAGGGCCGCGGATCGTGTTGCGCACGGCTTGGGATGGGGTTCGGGAGGCCATGGACCGCAGACCGACCCGTCGCCCGGTGGCCTCGACCTCTCGCCCGGGGCGCTGGACCGACTGACCGCCGACGTGTGTCAGAGGCTCGCGGTGCATCGGGCGTTGCTCTTCTGACGCAGCGACCGCTCGACCGGTCAATCCTCTGACGCCCCTCCGGTCGCCGGAGCCTTCCGCTTGCGGGGAAAGTTCCGTTCCCCGTGGGTTTTCTGCCCCCGACCTTCGTCGGGAATGGCTGGCATCGGCATTGCTGTCGTGGTTGCCCTACGCCTCGAAACGGGGTGGCGACTTCGATGCAAACCCTTCTCACGATGCGGGCGCGGTGCACGGCGCGGTCGACGTTCGGGCGCCGGTCCGACTGGATCGCGCGACGCCCGGCGGGCCGGTCGCAGACGGACAACGCGGCCAGGATGGCGGCGCACGGGCCCCGCGAGCGGACGGATGCCCCTTCGTGGACGAACTCTCTTTCGACGTCTCGCCGGCGCGCCGGCGTCTGCGTGGGCGTCGGAGCACCGGCGGGGGCCGGGGCTCTACGGACACGGCAGAGGAGATCCTGATGGAGCGGATCCTGATCGTCGACGCGGCTCCAGAAGCCCGCTGGGTTCTTCAACAGGCTCTCGAGGTGGAGGGCTACGTCGTCACCTCCGCCGCCGATGGACAATCTGCGCTCGAGGCTCTCGGCGAGCAGACATTTGCGGCCGTCCTTTGCGACATCGACCCGGCAGAGGCGTCGGGCCTCGACGTTCTGGTCGAGGTGCATGCACGGCATCCGGACCTTCCCTTGATCGCGATGGCTGCGGGGGGAACGGTCGACGACGCCGTGAGAGCGATGAAGGCGGGCGCGCAGGATTTCTTGAACAAAGGGAATGGCGCGAGCCATCTGGGCACAATCCTTCAGACGGCGATCGAGGCGAGCGCGAAAGAGGGGCGCGTCTCCGAGGCGCAGCAGTCGACGTCTACGGCGATGGCGACTCGGCCGATCGTGACGGTCTCGCCCTCGCTTCGTGATCTGCTCGGGGTAGCCCGGGGCGTGAGCGATAGCCCCGCGCCCGTTCTCATTCAGGGGGAGAGCGGCACCGGCAAGGAATTGATGGCACGATTCATCCACGAAGCGGGCGCGCGGCGCGACCAGCCCTTCGTCGCCGTCAATTGCGCAGCCCTCCCACGCGACCTGCTCGAGAGCGAGCTTTTTGGACACGAGCGTGGCGCCTTCACCGGAGCACTGGCGCGCAAGCTCGGCCGCTTCGAGTTGGCGAATCGGGGCACGATCCTGCTGGACGAGATCAGCGAGATGGAGCCGGTTCTGCAGGCGAAGCTGTTGCGTGTTCTCCAGGAGAACGAGGTCGACCGCCTGGGCGGTACGCGACCGACGCCCATCGACGCCCGCGTCATCGCGACCACCAATCGAGACCTTCGCACGATGGTTTTGAAGGGCGATTTCCGACGCGATCTGTACTACCGGTTGAATGTGATTCCGATGATCCTTCCGCCGCTACGCGAGCGGCGTGAGGATCTTCAACCTCTGGTCGGGCATTTCTGCGAAAAGTTCGGACACGGAAGATCGCTAGGCGTCGACAAGGGCGCGTGGACGCTGCTGGAGCGTCATGCGTGGCCGGGCAACGTGAGAGAGCTCGAGCACGTGATCGAGCGGGCCTCTCTACTCGCCAACGGGGAGGTCATTACGGCTTCCGATCTGCAGCTCGACCACGAAATGGCCATGGATGTGGATGCACCGGGTGGTTCCTCGTTGGCCGGACGCACCGTGCACGACGTGGAGCGCCAGCTCATCTGTGAGACGCTCCAACGCACCGGCAACAATCGAACCCGTGCCGCCGAGATGTTGGGTATCAGCGTCCGCACCTTGCGCAACAAGCTGGCGGAATACCGCTCGGCCGGGACTCTGGTTGCCGGCGCCTCGTGAGGTCCGTCGTGGGAAGCGACCTCTCGCGCGGATCTTGCGCAGCGGGACGGCCAGGCTTCGTCTGCCGTGTGTCCTGGGTGGCAGCGGCGCGGCCGGGGTTCCTCTGGCGTGTGTTCTGGGCCGCAGCAGCGCGCGGGGCGCGGCACTCCGGAATGTTGCGGTCGCCGCGCTCGCGCAGGACGGACGGTCACCGACCCGGCCCGGACGCCAGCGCAAAGCGCAACCTCGGACAGATCTCTGACCCCAAAGAATTCACGAGCTTGACCGCGGGCGCTCGACTGGGCGGACGTGCCGAACTCCGCTTCGGCAAAAAAGGCCGGTTCCATTGGGGTTTTCGGGGTCGTGGCCTTGCAGGGAGGGTCCCGGGACCGCGGGCACGGGGCTTGCGTACCTGGCCCTCTGCCACGCGAGCCGCGTCCCTGGCCCATGACTCGCGCGCCTCGCTCCGTCAGGTCCCGACATGAATCCGGTACTCTCTCAGGAAGAACTCGACGCTCTGCGGGGCGAACTCGGGAGGTCGGACGACCGCCGCGAGGGCGCGGTGTCGGCCGATGAACCGCGGCCCTACGGACTCCTGCGCGAGGACCGGGCGGTCGCCGACCGCTATCCGGGCCTCGAGTCCGTCTGCGACCGCTTTGCGCACGGGGTGCGCCGCACTCTGGCCCACCGACTCGGCGGTTGCGTCGACGTGATGCTGGAGAGGGCCGACGTCCTGCCGCGACGCCTGTTTCGCAATCGCGTCGAGCCTGGCTCCTATGTGCGCGTCGTTTCGCTCGAGCCTCTCGGAGGCGGCGCCCTGGTGGTTTTCGGTCCCGCATTCGTTTCGGGCGTGATCGGGCGGGT
>JAPOLW010000477.1 GCA_029976905.1 bacterium
TCCCGTCACCGTCGAGATCACGGGCGAGGATCTCCTTGGCGTGGGTATCGCCGGGAGCGTCGACGATGGACTTCGTCCAGACGTCGCCGCTTCGCTTGTACATGCTCACTTCGCCCGGTTGTTCCTGCTCGAGCTTGTTGGGCTTGCTCGGCGTCGCGAAGATCTCGAGGGCGCCGTCGCCATCAGCGTCACCGAGCTCGATCTCGTGCACGAAGGTGTTGGGCTGCGCGTCGATCTTCTCCACGCGCCATTCCTCGTCGGGGTGGACGATCACGATTTCGCCCTGGTCGTGGGTCGCGATCACGAGCTCGATCTGACCGTCGCCGTCGACGTCGGCCACCTCGACGTCACGCAGCCGGTCGAACCGGCCGCCGAAGGTGGGGTTCCAGTGCGTCTGCTCGGTCCACGCGCCATCGGCGAATCGCCAGGTCTTGAGCATCGCCTGGTTGGCGCCGATCGTGAGGACGGCGTCGTCGTACATCATGGCTTTGTGGAAGACGTTGCTGTCGGGGTCCTCGACGATGGTCGTGGTCCAGCCGTCCGGAGTCGCCCGGACGATGGTCAGCTTGGCGGGTCCCGGGGCCGGCCCCTTGGGGCCGTCGACGAACTGGGCCTGCGACACCAGGAGAGCCGGGAAGGGGCCTCCGGCGAGCGGCTCCCGGCGCGGCTCGGCCGGCGCGCTCCTGGCGGGCGCCGCGGCCTGCTTGGCGGGGGCGGCGGCCTGCTTGGCGGGGGCGGCAGCTTGCTTGGCGGGGGCGGCAGCTTTGGGCGCCTCGCTCTGGCAGGCCGCAAGGATCGCCACCGAACCAGCGGCGACGAGGAGGTCACGAGCAAACTCGGTGATCTTCATCCGCCCATGGAAAACAGAGGTCCGCGAAAGGGGCAAGCGGTCGAGGTGGTTTCGGCCCTGTGGTTGACACCGGGACCCCTGCATTTAACTAGGAGAGTCATGGGAATGAAGATTGTCGTCGATTACGACCGTTGCGAAGCCAATGCGATCTGCATGCAGGTCTGCCCCGAGGTCTTCGAGGTGAAGGAGGACGACAACCTCTACCTCTCGACCGAGACCCCGGACGAGGGCCTGCGGACCAAGGTCGAGGAGGCCGTGCGGCGCTGCCCCCGGCAGGCGATCGTGCTCGAGGAGACCTGACGCCCGCGCCCCGAGGCGGCCCGGTGCGCCGTTCGTTCAGTCGCGCTCGTCCGGTTTGCCGGCCCTCGTAGGCGCGCCGTCGGTCTGCGGGCGAGAGCCCGCTCGATCGAGTCGCTCGCGTTCTTCCCTCCAGAAGGGCCTCGCCTGGGCCACGGCGACCTGGAAGAGGAGGAGGGCGCCCGCCACCGCTCCGGTCGCCGTCGCCCAGGGGAGGGCGGAGACGTAGCCGGCGGCCGCCAGGCCGATCGCAAACACGAGCGCAATCTGCGTCGGGCGTCGTGCCAGACTCGCCCGGTACCCCCGGCGCCAGAGCTTCTCGCGCTGCCGCTCGGGCAGATCGGCCAACTCCGGGATCGACCGGACGCTCCAGAAGAGGCGCATCGGGATGCTTGTGGCACGCGCTCGCCGGAGCGTCGACCCCTGCGCGCCAGGCGTCGGGCCGTGGCGCTGGGTCGGCCCGGGCCGGCGCCGCGACGTTTGTCGGCGACGACGCCATGGCATAGCGTCCAGGGTCGATGGGTCGTTCCCCGCTGGCGTTGCATTGGAAGATCCTGATCGGTCTCGGGGCCGGTCTGGTGGTCGGTCTCGTCCTGAATCTGGTTGGCGCCTCGCTTTCGGAGGCCGCCGGACCCGAGGGCGTCGTCCGCTGGTGGATCGACTTCGTCGTCTCGCTCAACGGATTCGTCGGCGACCTCTTTTTGCGGGCGCTGCGTTTCATTGCCGTCCCCATCGTCCTTTTTTCCTTGATCGTCGGGGCCAGCAGCCTGAGCGACCTATCGAAGCTCGGCCGGATCGGCGGGGAGACCGTCGTGATCTATCTGGCCACCACGGCGCTGGCGATCAGCACGGGACTCCTGCTCGCGAATCTCGTGCAGCCCGGCCGTTTCGTCAGCGAGGCCGTCCGGAATCAGATGGCCCTGCAGGGCAGCGCCGAGGCACTGGTGATGATGGAGACCGCGGCGGCTCCGGATCTTTGGACCACGATGCTCGAAATCGTGCCGCGCAACCCGGCGCGTGCTCTGGCCGAGGGCAAGATGCTGCAGATCGTCTTTCTGGCGCTGGCCATCGGCATCGGCCTCACCCGGATCTCCCCCGAGAAGAGCCGGCCGATCATCGCCTTCTTCGATGGGATGACCGACGTCATCCTCCAGATCGTGCAGGCCGTGATGCGCGTCGCGCCGTACGCGGTCTTTGCCCTGCTCGTCGAAGTGATCGCCACGATGGGCCTGGACGTTCTCGGTGCGCTCATCGTCTACAGCCTCGTGGTCGTCGGGGGGCTCGCCGTCATGTCGTTCCTGGTCTACCCGGCGATCCTCCGTGTCTTTGCGGGGGTCACTCCGGGGACGTTCTTCCCGGCCATCGCCCCCGCGCAGTTGCTCGCGTTCTCGAGTTCGAGTTCCTCGGCAACCCTGCCGGTGACGCTGGAGTGCGTCGAAAAGCGACTCGGGGTCCGGGAGGAGATCTGCAGTTTCGTGGTCCCGCTGGGGGCGACCATCAACATGGACGGGACGGCACTCTACCAGGGGGTGGCCGCGCTCTTCATCGCGCAACTCTACGGAATCGAATTGCACCTCGAGCAGCAGATCACCATCATCCTGACCGCGACGCTGGCGTCGATCGGAACCGCGGGTGTTCCGGGCGTGGGGTTGGTGATGCTGATCATCGTTCTACAGAGCGTCGGCATGTCGCCCGAGGTCATGGCCAGCGGCATCGCGATCATCTTCGGCGTCGATCGACTGCTCGATATGTGTCGGACCACCTGCAACGTCACCGGCGACTGCATGGTGGCGGCCGTCGTCGGCGCGACCGAGGCGGACCCCGACTAGGGCGACGGATCAGGATCCGAGCAGGGCGAGGAAGAAGTCGGTCGCTTTGTCGACCTCGGCGATCTCGACGTACTCGGTCGCGGTATGCGCCTGGGCGATGTCCCCCGGGCCGATCACCACGCTCGGGAGGGCGTGCTCGGCAAAGAGGCCTGCGTCGGTTCCGAAGGCCGCGATGGCCGGTGTCCCGGACAGGCCCACTCGGTCGAGGGCATCCTGACAGTGGCGTACCGCGGCACTCCCGTCCGCGGTGGCGAGGGCCGGCTTTTCCAACGAGATGGCGGCGATGTGGACGGTCGGGAGTCCGGCGTCGTCGAGGGCCCCGCGGAGTTCGTGTCGGAAGTCGTCGACGGTCTCGCCCGGGAGCAGTCGCCGATCGAGTTGGAGCCAGGCATCGGGCGGGACGACGTTCGCGGCCTGGCCTCCCCCAATCAGGCCGACCGACAGCGTGGCCGGGCCCAGGATCGGATCGTGCCGATCTCCAAGGCGGGTGGCGAGTCCATCGAGTGCAACGACCGCGCGGCTGATGTCGACGATGGCGTTGTGTCCGAGGCGCGGGTCGGAACTGTGGCAGGCGATGCCGTGTGCGCGAAGTTCGGCGCGACCGACGCCCTTGTGATGGGTGACCAGGGACAGGCCCGTCGGCTCGGTGGCCAAGGTCC
>JAPOLW010000478.1 GCA_029976905.1 bacterium
GGCCTGCGTGACCAGCGTGCGCGCATTCGGGAACGTCGGCACCCAACGGTCTTCCACCAGGCGCGTATTCCATCCCACGTGGTCGGTATGCAGATGCGTGCACACGACCGTATCAATCTGCTCCGGCGGGAACCCGGCCTCGGCGAGATCGGCGAGAAAGGGCCCTTGCCGCATGTGCCAGAGCCTCAGCGGCAGCCGGGCCTTGTCGTTACCGACGCAGGTGTCGACCAGGATCCGACGGTCGCCCACTTCGAGCACGAGGGAGTGCACGCTGCCGACCGCACGCCCTCGCTCGTCCACGTAGGGCGCGATCCAATCAATTCCGGCGAGGTTCTCGGGGGTCGCTTCGGGAAGGAGAAATCCAATCCCGGGCGCCTCGAACTCCTGGACACGCGTGATCCGTACGTCGCCGACCTGCCACTGCAGGAGTCCTGTCATGCGCCGGACTTCTTTTTCCCATCCGTGGTGCGATAGTCGCCGAACGGAGCATCCCGTTCGCTCAGCGCGGCGCTGACGTTCTCCGCGAGCTTGCGCAGATAGTCGCGAGCCGACTTCTGGTGGAAACCCAGGGCCTGGATCTCGGTGCCGGAGCGAATCGCCGCCCGCATGCCCATGATCTCCATGGCCCGATGCACGCTTCGCTTGTTCAACTGCTGCAGATCGGGCGGAATCTTGGCGATCCGCTCGGCCACGGCAAGCACGTGCTCCTCGAGATCCTCGTCCGGCCAGCAACGATTGGCCAGCCCCATGCGCACGGCCTCCGGGCCGTCGACCGCGTCGCCCGTCAGCATGAGCTCCATCGCGTTCCGCATTCCGGCCATCCAGGGGTGGAATTGGTTGTCCGGCGGGCTCATGAGTCGCACCGGCGGATACCCGATCCGAGCACTCTCGCCGACGTAGGCGAGGTCACAGGCCGCCATCAGCTCCGAGCCGCCGGCCAGGCAGTATCCGTGCACCTGCGCGATGACGGGCTTGGCCAGATCCCAGATCCGGAAAGCACCCTCGACGACATGCCGCGGCCAGAATCCGTCGCCCATGGCACTCGGAAACGGGAGCTCACGGCCCTGATTGGAGGAAAGATCATAGCCGGAGGAGAAACACTTCCCCGCCCCCCGCAACACCGTCACATGGACACGATCATCGGCGTCGGCTTCCTGCAGCGCCTCAAAGAGCTCCGCACGCAGTGGATTGGACAAGGCGTTGCGCTTCTCCGGGCGATTCAAGGTCACTCGCCGCACCGTGGGGCGCGGGTCGTCGATTAGAATGAATTGGTAGTCAGACATGCCTCACCTCCCTGAACGACGACGAACTCCCCCCGGACGACACGGGCCGTCGGTCGCCGGGCCGGGCAACTACCAGGCGCCGCCGTCGATCCGGAATACCTTGCCGGTGATCCACTCCGCCTCCTTGGATGCAAGGTAGACGGCGAGCGCACCGACTTCGTCGATGGTCCCAATGCGACCCAACGGAATGCTCTTTTCGAGATCGCCGTGGAAGGCCTGCATCCCGTCGGAAATATCGGTCTGGATCAGGCCGGGCGCGATCACGTTGCAGCGGACGTTGCGTCGCGCGTTTTCGCGCGACACCGTCTTGGTCAGCGCGTTCACCCCGGCCTTCGCGGCATTATACGCTGCTCCTTTCGCTCCGCAGGCGTCGGCGGCCACGGAGGAGACCGTCAGGATCACGCCGTCGCGCTGCTCGCGCAAAAAGGGAAGGGCCGCCCGCAGCGTATAGAAGACCCCGTAGAGGTCGATCTGAAGGACGCGATCCCAATAGCCCGGATCGACTTCGTGTGTGGCTTCGAAACGTGTCGGAACCCCGGCGTTGGCGACGACGATGTCGAGACCGCCGAGCGCATCGCGCGCGCCGCGCACCATTGCCTCGACCGCCTCGGCATCGCGAACGTCGGCGGCGAAGGCCGCCCCTCGACGTCCGAGAGCCTCGATCTCTCCCACCACACCATCGGCGGCGGCCTGCTCACGACGATAGCCGATCGCGACGTCGGCACCCGCTGCAGCCAGGGCAAGGGCAATTCCCTTGCCGATGCCCCGGGACGCGCCGGTGACCAGAGCTTTCTTGCCGTCGAGAGCCGCCATGGGAATCCGGGGCGCCACCACGCACGCCCCCGTCCGAACTAGGAGAAGCAACGCCGGACTGTCAAGCGGCGCTCCGACCGCCGGGCGCCGGTGCGGAATTCTCGCGTCAGCCGGATCTACCCCGGTTTGCCTTTTGCACCCGATCGGCGCGAGGATCGGACTCCAACGCCGGAGGTTCGAAGATGCTGCGCCACGAATATTGCCGCCACGCCCTGGCCACCCTCTGCGCGGTGGCCCTGGGCTGTACGACGACGCCGCCACCGGAATCGGGCGAGACCGCGAACGCCGGCCCGCCCGCCGGCGCCCCCAGTGCAAGCCAAGCCGCGTCGGCGGCCGCCCCCGCGTTGGACGCGCCCGTCGTGGCCGACACGGCCAGCGGGACGCTCGGCTTCGTCGTCTCGCGCTGGTACGACGCGCTCCCCGAAGTCGAACCGGGTCATTGCCCCGACGGCATGAACCCCACGGAAGCGGAGTACTTCGATGTCGACATGGCGGCCTTCCAGGCGGCCGCCAAGGAGATGGGGTACGGGGCGGCGCAGAAGAAGTTCTATCCGCCCGATGCGTGCCAGGATCCGACCGCGCAGTCCGATCCCGGCTTCAAGACCTTCGATGGCGCCGTCGTCCTGGCCGGCCTCGACCTCGACGGCGTCGACTCGCAAGCGGAGGCGGACGTTCCCTGCGCGCACGACGACTTCGCCGGCCCCAATGGCGAAGCCGGTGTCGACAGCCAGCATTTGCGGCTGGTGGGATGCACCAGCGGCTACCAGCCCGACGGCCAGATCGACCGTCTCTACCAGAGCGGTAATTTCGTCAAGGAGGGTTTTCCCATCCTGATGGAGTTGCGCGGCGTGGACGACCCAAAGAACGACGACGACGTAGAGTTCCGGATCTTTTCGAGCGCCGAGCCCGTCTCTCTCGATACGAACGGCGAGGTCCTGCGCGACCTGAGCCTACCGGTGCACGAAGACCCACGCTTCTGGAGTGCTTCGGCCACGGGCCGCATCGAGGATGGCGTCCTCACGACCGAGCCGGTCGACCTCCGCCTCCGCTTCAAGCAGCAGGTCATCGACGGCGAGTTCTTCTACCGGGATGCCCGTGTAAGGGCCGAACTCCTTCCGGATGGAAAACTGCGTGGCATCCTCGGTTTCTATTGGGACGCGGACAATTTCTACCGTGTGAACAATGACCATTGGATCGGCGAGAACCACTCCGGGCGCATCGCCGCTCAGACCCGCGGCTATATGTGCGCGGGCATCTACCACGCGATCGAGCGCGTCGCGGATGGGCATTACGACCCGGCGACGGGGAAGTGCACGTCCATCTCGGCGCAAATGCATTTCGAGGGGACCCCCGCCTTCGTCATCGAGCGCGAGGCGACCGCGTCGGCCCCCGAGGCACCGGTCTCGTAAGCCAGCCCTTCGAAGCGCCACGCCCCGAATGCTCGATTCGAAGCCGTCGATGCCGCACCCGGTTGACGACCTCGCGGATCTTCGAGATAGGGGCTTCATGCATCGTGGCAACGATCCGTCCCAC
>JAPOLW010000479.1 GCA_029976905.1 bacterium
GCCGCCAGCGATGGATCCGAAGCATTGGTGACGATGCCGATGCGATGATCGAAGCGATGCATCACGTAGAGACGATCATTCGACTCGTCGAGGGCAAGCCCGCTGGGGCCACCGCCGACGGGAACCAGGGTCTTGGAGACGACGCCGCTCTCGAGCAGATCCGGGTCGAGGATCGCCACATGACGCGAACCGTGCATCGCGACGTAAAGGCGCGCCCCATCGCCGGAAAAGGCCATGTCCAGAGGAAAGGCGCTCGACTGTTCGATTTCCGATTCCGGGCCGGGCGAGATCGAATAATCGATGTGGGGATTCAGATGATGTCTCGTGGACACGCCAGCATCGAGGATCGAGATGCTGCTCTCCACAATGCGACCGCGAACGCCGTGGACGCCGTCGAAGACGTGTCCTTCGAAACGGACCTCATTGTGATCCTCGGTATTCGATACGAAGACTTTGCCGTTGCCGGGACGCACGGCGAGATTGAAGATCGTGGTCGCCACCCCCGAGACCTCCTGACCGGCCAGGGCCGCGGGCGTCGATGCCGCCGCATCGATCACGAAAACGTCCTGGTCCGGCAGGCCGAAGGGCACGAAGGCGGACCAATCCGCTCCCGTCTCGTCTACCCAACCGATGCCGTCGAATTTCACGATGAGGCCGGTTCGGGGCCCTCCGCTCAGCGCTCCCGCTGGAGGTGGAGGCAGGCCGCCGTTGGACGTGACGATGTTCTGTAGGATCGTGGTCGTCTGGTTTCCGGAGTGAAAGATCGAGGCATAGACGGTCTGCCCATCGGGTGAGACGGCCAGGCCGCGGGGCGTATCCCCAAAGAAAACGATGTCGGCAATCGGGGTCCCGCCCAGACCCGCCCCGAGGGCGGTCGCATCGAAGACCTGAACCACGGCCCGGCCGATGCCTTCAGTCGCATGGTCCATGGGAATCGGGCAGTTCTGCCCCCGACGCGCCGTCGTCACGAAGGCCCGATGGCCGCCGGGGCCGGCGAAGACGATGTCGCGTGGCTCATCGCAGGTGTGTAATGTGCGGGTCACCCGGGAGAGCCCGGGCGCGACGGGATCCACCACGACGATGCTCACGCTATCGGAGAGGTGGTTCACCACCCAGGCCTGGTCGTCGGTGTAGGCGGCGACCGCCACCGGCTCCATGCCGACGGAAACCTCGGCGTAGAGAACGAGCCCGTCGGCCGTGACATCATAGATCGCAAGCCGATTATCGGGGGTGTTCACGGCGAAAAGCCGGGTGCCGCTGGGGGAAAGAGCCAGGGGGCGCACGTGCCCCGACTCGAAATGCGCAAAACTGCCCTCGGGCGACTGCGCCCCGGCTGGAAAAGCCAGACCGACAATTACCAGGACGAGCAGAGAAAGCCCCGCGCAGGCAAAGCCCAGATGTCGCTGCCGCACCGTGTAGGCGCTCGAGAAAAACCTGCTGCCCTCCCTTGCGACCATCGCGCGACACGTGGCAGCCGGGGAGACGGCAGCCTGGGCTGCACCCCCGAGAAGGAGTGTGAACTGGCTGAACATCGGGCGAAGCGGTGTCATTCGAAGGCCTCCCATGAGATCCGAGCCTCGACAAGTGGGTCCCGTGTGAGCAGAGGTAGCTGTAGCACCCGGGCTAGACAACCGACCTATTTTAGTAGGTGAGACAACTAGCCAGGTTCCACGGCGAAAGAAGGCAAAGGCGAGACACGCAAAGTCCTACTCGATGCGGCCGGGGCGTTGCTTGCCGCCGAGGGGATCGAAAATGTCACCCTGGCCTCGCTTACGCGGCTGGCCAATCCACGTCCTGGTGGCGCCGCCCACGACTACATCCATTCGGCGGACGGGACGGCCTGCTCGAAGCGATGGGCGCCGTCCGCCCGGTCCTCCTCCTCACTTCTTCCCTCCATCCTCGCAGCACGCCGTTTTTGCCACTCCCCGCTCTCTCCTCGAGCTCTGTCGGGCGCTGTGAAGCATGGCATAGAGGACCGGGGAACTAAATGGAGTTATTTACCTTTTTTGCGTGCGCCTCCGACCCAAGCGCGCACAGCCCGATTGGAGGGAACCTCAGACGAGAAGAGACTCGCGGCCGCGAGCGGCAAATGCCTCGCGAAGACGAACCACGTCTTCGGGGCCAAGGCGGCGCAGGGGCCCGGTGCCGTCGGGCCGGTGCCAGACGGGATCGTCACACTCCCAACGCTCGGAGCGCAAAAGGCGCTTTTGTACCTTGCTGGTTTCCGTAATCGGCAACGCGCGGCTCAGGCGCAGATAACGCGGCGCCCACTTGGTTCCGAGATCCTCCTGCCGGGACAAAAACGCCTCGAATTCTGCCACGTCGAACAGCTCGGGGTCGGCCACCTCGCAAGCCGCCATGACCTGATCGCCGACGCCCACGTCGGGGACGGCATAGACGGCCGCCAGGACCACCTCGGGATGCCGCGACAAAATGCGCTCGACCGGAACCGCGGAGAAATTCTCGCCATCGACGCGCAGCCACTCGAAGTCGCGACCCGCGAAGTAGAGGAAACCTTCGGCATCCCGATAGGCGAGATCGCCCGTCCAGTACCAGCCGTTGCGCGTCCGTTGCGCGTTGGCCTCGTCGTTCTTGTAGTAGCCTTCGAAGAGCGCGACGCCCGCCGTGTTGACGAGCTCGCCGATCGCCTCCTCGGCGTTGGCCAATCGGCCCCGGGCGTCGAAGACCGCCCGGGGGCACTCCGCGCCCGTCTCGGGATCGAGCACTTTGATCGACTCGTCGGCCCGCCCCAGAGAGCCGCGAGGCATCCCATCGACCCGACGGACGGTAGCTCCGGTCTCGGTCGAGCCGTAGCTGTCGATCACCGGCACGCCAAAACGCGCAGAAAAGCGCTCGATGTCGAGCTCGGCGCCCTCGTTTCCAAAGACCAATTCGAGCGGACTACTCGCATCGTCCGGCCGCTCGGGCTGAGCAAGGATGTAGGACAGCGGCTTTCCGACGTAATGAAAATAGGTACACCCATACTTGCGGATGTCGGACAGCGCCCGGGAGGCCGAGAAGCGGCGCCGCAGGACGCTCGTTCCTCCGGCGAGTATCGTCGGCGCCCAGCCCATGAAAAGACAGTTCGAATGGAACATGGGCATCGCGACGTAGGTGACGCTCTGCCGATCCAGATTGGCAATGCGGGCGACGTTCTGCGCCGTGAGAGCAAGTTTGCGCTGAGTGCAGACGACCGCCTTGGGGGCACCGCTCGTCCCCGAAGTGAAGATCCGGAGCAGGAGATCTTCGGGGGCGACCTCGACATCGGGAATGGGTGCCCCCGCAAAAGGAGCGAGCTTCGACGCGTAGTCTTCGGTGCCGATCTCGAGGATGGGCGCGTCGAGCTCGAGCCCGGCCAGCAGAGGCCGATGTTTCGCATCGGTGACGATCCACCCGCAGTCCGTATGGGCGATGTCCCGCGCGAGTTCCGCTCCGCGGCGCGTCGGGTTGATGCCGACGACCACGCCGCCGCAAAGGGTTGCGGCGGCGAGCCAGAACCAGAATTCGGGTACGTTCTCCAGGAGCACCCCAACGTGCAGCGGCGCTTCGCTGCGCTCGGCGAGAAGGAAGGAGGCGCGCTCCGCGGCCGCCTGCACCGCCTCGCGATAACTCCAGGATCGATCT
>JAPOLW010000047.1 GCA_029976905.1 bacterium
GAGCAAAACCAAAAAAAAACGGAAACGGGCATCATCCTCCTCCGACTCGTCCGACTCTTCGTCGGAAGCTGATCAGGACCAGCAGCTGCTTTTCTGCGACGCGCTCGCGAAGCGCCCAGAACGCGCAGCAGATCCGGGAGGCGTGCCGGCAGGGCCTGAATCGCCGCTGCGGAAAACCCGACGATCATCGGCGTCGCGATGAAGAATTGTGCGATCGCCATCGCCTCGATCGTGTAGATGAGCTCCAAGGTGCCGAAGGGACCTCCACGCACCAGGAACAACCAGACGAAAAGGCCAGCGACGACCGGTGGCATTCCCATCCCCGTATTGACGAGGCCGAGCACCAGGGTGCGGCCGGGAAACCGCCGCCGCGCGAGAACGTAGCCCAGGGGCACCCCCACGAGAAGAGCGAGTACGGTCGCGGCGCCGGAGACCGCCAGAGTGCGAAGGACGATTCCTTCGACCTCGGGGTCGCGCTGGGCGAGAAGCCGCAGCGCCTCGACAAAGCCGGCCGAGAGATCCGTCACTCGCTCGATGCACCTGCGGGCAGCGCGTCCGCAACGAAAAGGCTCTCGCCCAACTCCTCCTGCCGGAAACCGGCGATCCGTCGCTGCGTCTGCGGATCGACGAAGAACTCTCCGAGCTTCCTCGAGGGCGCGGCCTTTGCTCCGTCGTGCTTGGCCGGATTGACGACGTAGAAGGTGTAGATGTTCAGGAGTTCCGGATCCCCCTCGAAGATCGGAACCAGATCGAGTCGCCGACGGAGAGCCAGATACGTTGCGCGATCGGTCAACGTGTAGGCGCGTCGCTCATTGGCGACATCGAGTGTCGCGCCCATCCCCTGCCCGGTCTCCTCGCGCGCCGTCATCCCGGCCGGGTCGACTCCGGCACGCGCCCACAGCGCGAGCTCGCGCTTATGGGTTCCGGAGTCGTCGCCACGGGAAACGAATGCCCCATGTGTGGCGATCGCACGAAGGGCGTCTTCGAGACGGGGGACCCGCGCGCCGGCCGGATCCTCCCGGGGGCCCAGGATCACGAAATCGTTGTGCATGATCCGGCGCCCTTCGATGAGGTCTCCCGACTCCACCAGGGGGCGCTCGGCGCTCGGCGCGTGTGTCAGAACCGCGTCGGCCTGACCTCGGCTCGCCATCCGCAAGGCGGCGCCCGTTCCGACCGCGACCGCCTTCACTTCGATCCCGCTCTGCTTCTCGAACACGGGCAGGAGTTCGTCGAGCAGGCCGCTGTCCCTCGTGCTCGTCGTGGTGGCGAGAATCATCGAAGGGCCGGCGAGCGCGGCCGAAGCAACGAGGGTTCCGAGCAGAGCCAGGGCGACTCCGGCTGGCGACGAGCGCATCCCCGGCTCCTAGCGACACGCTTGCGCGGGCTCAACCCGATCGGAACGGCCCCCGGGCCGGGCGTGGCTCAGACCTCGTGGAAGGTCCCGTACTGCATCAGAACCTCGAGCAACTCCCGAGCCATCTCGTCGTCGAGTTCCTTCACCATCTCGTAGGTATCCATGGCTTCGGAGGGCCTTCCCAGCTTGGCCTGGACGATGGACACGGCCGCATGCGCCCAGGCCGACGCGGGCTCGAGGCGCGCCGCCTCCCGGTAGGAGGCAAGCGCCTCCTCGAAACAGCGGATGGATTGGTAGGCCACCCCGAGTCGGAAATGCCGGGCGGCGCTCGAGGGGTCGATCTCGACGGAGCGGCGATACTCGACGATGGCTTCGGGGAGCAGGCCGGCCCGCACGTAGAGGTCTCCGAGGTACGCCCTCTCGTCCGCCGCTTCCACCAACGACGGCTTCTCGGGGTGCTCGACCGGTTCATCGACATCGGAGAAGACTTCCCCGACCGGGACCAGAGGCCCACCGCTGGCGGCGTTCAGCCCGGGGCCCGCTGACGCACACCCCGCGAAGGCCAGGAGAGCCGCGATTGCGATGGGCATATCATCGCAATCGGCACATCGAATGCGTTCGTTGAGCCCGCAGGGCACCGGGGCCGGCGCAAAATCGTCGGTCCCGGCGGACGCTATAGCAGAGCCGTCAAGATGCGACGCGTCGCCGGACTACGGTTGAGCGTGTAGAAATGCACGCCGGGCGCCCCACGCGCCAGAAGCCCACGACATTGCCCGATCGCGTGCTCCACCCCGACCTCCAGAACCGCCTCGGGATCCCCGTCTGCGCGTTCGAGCGCGGACAGCAATTCTGCTGGCATCTTCGCCCCGCACATCGCCGTGAAACGCTTGACCTGTCCGACGTCGGTGATCGGCATGATCCCCGGAAGGATCGGGACCTCGATCCCTTTGGCCCGGGCGCGCTCCACGAAGTCGAAATAGTCGTCGTTCGAAAAGAAAAGCTGGGTGATCAGGAAATTCGCACCCGACCGGACCTTGGTCAGAAGGTGGTTCAGATCGGTTTCGGCGTCCGGGGCATCGGGATGAACCTCGGGGTAGGCGGCGCCGCCAATACAGAACGACCCTCGATCCCGGATCATCGCAGCGAGATCCGATGCATACGCGAAGCCCCCCGGAGCGGGCTGGAAGACCTCACCCTTGGGAGGATCTCCCCGCAGGGCGAGGACGTTCTCGATTCCCACCGCGCTCAGCTGATCGAGAACCCCGGCGAGTTCCTCGCGGGTGTGGCCCGTACAGCTCAGGTGCGCCATGGCCTCGACCCCGAGGTCATTCTTGATTTTCTCGACGAGCTCGATCACCTGCCCGCGATTCGAGCCCATGGCGCCGTAGGTTACCGAGACGAAGGACGGACCGAGTTTCTTGATTTCCTCGATCGTCGCGAGCAGCTTCTCACCGCCTTGCGGTGTCTTGGGTGGAAAAAACTCGCAGGAGAAGACCGGTCCTTGGGAGGCGAGAATTCGATCGATACGCACCCGCCCATGATACGAGACAGGTTCGGGCCGACGCAATCGAGCGACGCCCACAAAAGTGGAACTTGGGGCGCCGATCGAGGATAAGGACGCCATGGCTCGCGGCACTCTATGGGGTTTCCTGGCCGGAGCGGCGATGGCCCTCGCGCTTGGGTGGGGAATCGCCCTCCTCCCAGCGACGCCAACCTATGCCCTCTGGCAGCTCACACGAGCCATCGACCGTGGCGACGTCGCCGAAGCCTCCGATCTCATCGACATCCCGGCGATGACCTTGCACGCGCTGAACGACCTCCAGCAAAGCCCGGCGGAACCGGAACCCCCGGTCGATCTCGGACGCCTTGCGCGCGCGGTTCTATCGGGAGAACGGATCCGCACGGTTTTCGACGACCCTGATCACCCGCTGAAGATGACGCTGGCCGATTTCCTGTCGGCCTGGTGGGGGATGCGTCGGGAGGGCCCCCGCGCCACGTTGACGCTGCACGCGAACGGACGGCCCATCGACCTGATCCTCGAGCAGCGCGGCGGCCTCGAATGGAAGGTGGTCGGCGTCCGCCCGATCGGGGCCCTCCTGCGGATCGAGCCGCAAGGGGCCCCGACGTGACGGTCCCGACTCAGCCGCCGCGTTTGGGCATCAACTCCCAGTAGTCCAGATCGAGCACGACACGGGGGTTGTAGCGTTCGCGTCCCTTGTCGTCGTTCACGCGTCGCTCGAAGTCTGGCTCGTCGGCCGGGTTTCCGTCCTTCACGCCAACCAAACGCAGACGCAGGGCGCCCACCTCGCCCGGGAGATCGTGGGTCTCGAGCACGTCGGAGTACGCGTAGAGGGTCGTTCCCGCATAGGTCGGATTGGCGTGCGCGCCACTATTCATCGCCACGATCCCCGAGCGGTTTTCGAGCCCGTTGAAGGCCATTGCGTAGCAGGTCGAAAGCGGGAATCCGCCGTACACCAGCGGGCGACCATCCGTCAGGAGATGGTCGAAGTGGACCTTCGCGGTATTTTGCCACAGTCGTGTGTACGACATGTGATCGGCATGGTTCACCGTCATGCCGTCGAAGTGGTAGATCCTCTCTCCAGCCTCGTAGTCTTCGAAGAAGAAGCGACCCCCGGTCTGCTCGGCCGTCGTGAGTGCGCCCTCCCACGCCGGCAGCTCCGAGGCCTGGACCTGGTCGGGGAGTTCCGGGACCACGGGTTCCTCGAGATAGCGGGTGGAGGTCTCGACATCGCGTTTACGCACCATGACCCAGCGCGTGTACTGGAGCACGATCTCGCCACGCTGGTTGCGACCCGTCGTCTCGACGTAGGCGATGCCGGTCTTGCCGTTCGAGTTTTCCTTGAGCCCGACGACCCGGATCCGGGTCGAGATCTCGTCGCCATGGAAGACCGGCGTCTTCCAGACCATGCCCGCATAGCCCAGGTTGGCCGGGGAGTTCAGCGACACCAGACGCACGGTCTGGCCGATGACCACATGGAAGACGATGATCGGGTGAACCCGCCCTTCGGCGTTGCAGAACCGGGGGCTCCGATCATTGGTCGTCGCGATGTGCATCGCGGTTTCGGCCGACGTGACGACGCGCGGTGTCGCGCAAACGAGCTCCCGACCCAACTCGAAATCCTCGAAGAAATTCCCGAGGCTTCCTTTTCCCTGTTTCATGTTCCGACTCCATGAATCGCCACGCTCAGGTCCGCGGTAGACCAAGAAGACGTTGCGCGATGATGTTTCGTTGAATTTCCGCCGTCCCACCGGCGATGGTCGCCGCCCGGGAGAACAGCATTCTCTGCACGAACCGCCCTCCGGCCCGCACATGACGTGAATCGCGCTGGAGGATGCCATGCGGACCGAGCGCATGCACGGAGGCCTCTCCCAGCGCCTGGCTGAGATCGGACCAGAATTGCTTGACGATGGACGTCTCGAGACCCGGCGTCTCTCCCCGCCCGACCTTGCTCAACATCTGCAGATTCATGAGCCGCATGATCTCCGTCTCGACGTGGAGGCGGGCCAATTCCTGTCGAATGGCGGGATCGAGCGCCCGCGGTGTCTGGCGCACTTCGGCAAGCAATTCGTCGAGAGCAATCCTCGCAAGTACCTGCTCCTTGATCGCGTAATTGGCGCCGCGCTCGTGGGCGAGCGTCAGTTGGGCGATCCGCCACCCTTCGTTTTCGGTCCCGATGAGATTCTCCCGCGGCACCCGCACCCGATCCAGAAAGACCTCATTGAACTCGGAGGCTCCCGTCATTTGCCGCAGGGGTCGGATCTCGATTCCCGGAGCCCTCAAGTCGACGATGAGATAGGAGATCCCCCGATGCCGGGGTGCGTCGGGAGCCGTCCGCGCCAGCAGGATCGCCCACCGCGACTGGAGCGCATAGCTGGTCCAGACCTTTTGTCCGGTCACGACGTAGGCGTCTCCTTGCCTCTCGGCCCGGGTGCGTAGTGCTGCGAGATCGGAACCCGCGTCGGGTTCGGAGTAGAGCTGACACCAAATCTCCTCCGCCGAGAGGATCCCGGGAAGGAAACGTCGTTTCTGCGCGTCGGTACCGTAGTGGATCAGGGTCGGACCGACGTTGTTGATGCCGACGCGGTTGACCAACTGCGGCGCGCGCACACGCGCCATCTCCTCGGCGAAGATCGCCTGCTGCATCGGCGTGGCGTCACGCCCTCCATAGGCGGCCGGCCAATGGATCCCGACCCAGCCCCCTCGATGCATCGCGCGCTGGAACTCCCGCAGGAATTCGAATTCGGCGGCGAAGTCCGACGGGGGCTCCTCCTGCGGCACGACCCGGGCGAGAAAGGCACGGAGTTCCGAGCGAAACCGCTCTTCCTCCGGCGTGAAGGACAGATCCATGAAGCGAGGAGCCGGCGGCGCCCTACTTGGTCGCCACCGGATTCACCGGGCTTCCGGTGCCACCGACGATGGGTTCCGGCGAAGCATGCAGGAGGAACTCGTAGACGCCGTCCTCAGCGCAATCCTCCGCGAGTTCGTCGAGGAACCAATGTTGCCCCTGCATCATTCCCATCTCGACCAGGTGCAACAGATGCACCGGCAAGAGCACCGCCTCGTCCTCCCCGGGCCAGACCTCGAAGGAGAAGGTATCGGTCGCCACGGCAGCGACGTCGTGTTCCCGGAACCATTTGACGGAATCACGCGAGAGACCCGGTGCGGGCAGTCGGTAGGCATCCTTGTCTCCCGCGAAGAGATGTTCCTGCTGCCCGGTGCGGACGAGGAGGATGTCGCCGGACTTCACCTCGAGTCCGGTCTTCTTCAGCGTCGCGTCGAGATCCTTCGGGCCGATCGCGTAGCCAGCCTCGAGCCGACGCACTCCATGATTGCGCGCGACGTCGAGGAGGATGCCGCGGGTCACGATCGTCTTCACCTTCTCGATTCCGCACTTTGTCGCGCCGGCTTCCGCAATCACGGTGGCGGCGGGATGTCCGTTGTAGAGTCTTCCGCCGTAGCTGGCGTGGGCAAGACCGTCCCAATGGGTAGCCGACTGCGTGCCCATGACGACGATGTCGTCACTCAAGCAGGTCTTCTGCGGGTCGCCCATGAACGGCGTATTGATCCCGATCATGGTGTGGATCGGGTTGATGCGGTTCGGGATGCGCCCGGTCTGTGGTCCGTCGTGATGAAGCGGCAGGGCAAGCGAGAAGGAGCGGCCCGTCTTGGCGCACCAGACGCCTCGCAGGGTCGCCTCGGGCGTGATGAGATTCATCGTTCCGAGTTCGTCGTCGTCCCCCCAACGGCCGCGGTTCGAAACCTCTTTTGCCAACTCGCTAAACCACTCGGGAAGGGACATGCACTCTCTTCTTTCCACCGGCTCGTGCCGGAGACAGGGAAACAATCCAGGGCGAACGAGCGATTTCCTAGTCGGGGGCCCGACGGGCGTCAAGCCGCCGGGCGCCCTGCCGCCCTACCCCTCGGTGACGTCCACCTGCCGTTTCAGTCCGGCGACATCGAAGTAGTCCGTCCAGGATTGGATTTTCCCGTCGCGAACTTCGACGCTGGACATGGCCTCGAACCCGACGATGCGCCCACTCGGAAGCCAGAAGATCTCACGGCGTTCACTCAAAACCTCTTCTCCCGCCGCGGAAATCCGCAGGACCTCCGATTCGATCTGCTCGAATCGGGCCCGATAGATCTCGATCGCACCGGCAATCTCGAGATGGCCGCGCAGAGAGCGTTCGATCGAGACATGACGGTAGACGCCCTCGTACCCGAAGAAGCCTTTGATCTCCTCCGGGGAAAGTCGGTGCCACTCCTCACAAAAGCGCGTCACGAGTTCGACGGCCGCCGTCATCCGATCACTCCATCGACACGTAGTGCGCCGATCTCGCGCGAGGAGTAGCCTCCCAGGTCGCCCAGCACCTCGTCGGTATGCTCCCCCAACCGCGCCGCCCGCCGATACTCCGGGCGGACTCCGGCCATCTTGATCGGATTGGCCACCTGGCCGAGGCGGCCGAAGACGGGATGTTCGATGGCAACCACCATTTCTCGCGCTCGAGCGTGTTCGTCCGCGAGTGCCTCTTCGACGTCGTACACCGGGCTACACGGTACCACGCCCCGCAGTTTAGCGAGCCAGTCCTTTGTACTGCGGCGACGAAATTCTTCCTCGAGCCGGGCCAGTAATTCCTCCTGGTTCTCGAGACGCTCCGCGAAACCCGCATAGCGTGGATCGCGAGCGAGCTCGGGCTCTCCGAGTACCTCGCAGAGCCTACGCCAGAATTTTTCCTTCATGCACATGACGACAATGTGCCCGTCGGCGGTTGGGAAGATCTGCGCGGGAACCACGCTCTGATGCGCCGAGGCCGCCGTGCGACGCGGGCGGATGCCTCGGCTGAGATTCCAGGACGCCAGGTAGTTCAGCATGGACAACGCAGTGTCGTAGAGACTGACGTCGATCTCGGTCCCCTTGCCCGACGCCGCTGACGAGCGCAACGCGATCAGCAGAGCGAGGACCGAGACCAGGCCGGCCGAGAAGTCGACCACCGAGACACCCGATCGTGTCGGTGGCCCCCCGGGCTCCCCCGTCAGGGCCATGAACCCCGTATAGGCCTGGACCAGGAAATCATATCCCGGCTCCTCCGCCCGTGGTCCGGTCTGACCGAAGCCCGACAGTGAGCAACACACGATGCCAGGATGGATCCGCTCGAGTGCGGCGAAGGTGAGCCCCAGTCGCTCGGGTTCACCACCGCGAAGGTTGTTGTACACCGCGTCGCACGACGGCACGATCCGGTGGAGGACTTCCTGCCCCCTTGGATGGCGCAGGTCGAGAGCCATGCTGCGGCATCCGCGGTTGAGCGCCTGGTAGTACAGCGAGTCTCCGTCGGCTGCGAACGGGGGAATCCAGCGCGCCTCGTCGCCGCGCCCGGGCGGTTCGAGCTTGATCACGTCCGCTCCGAGGTCCGACAGCAGACTCAGAGCCCAGGGCCCGGCGCCGAGTTGGCTCGCAGCCAGGATCCGGACGTCGGACAGTGGGAGGGGAGTCGCCATGGGAGCGAAATGGCGAGCCTAGCAGATCACGGAGGAAACTCCGGGGCGTGCCCCCACTACGCGATCTGTTGGGAGGTGGACTCCTCGTCGAGCGCGTCGAGGTCGACGGTGCGCAGGAAACCGAGCCGCCGCGAAAGGTCTGCCGCGGCGTGCCGGACCAACGGCACTTGCGAGGGGACCAGGGTCGGCCCATTGCGGCGCTCCTGCCGAGCGATCCCCACCGAGCCTACCGTGCGCCCGGTTCGATCGACCACCGCCCCGGCCACGAAGGTCGTTCCGCGCAGGAATTCACCGTGGTCCACGGCGACATCCGGACTGCCATCGAGCATCTTCGGCGGCGTCTGCACCTCCCGAAGTTCGTGGGAGCGAACGGCTTCGAAAAGGCGGCCGAGAGCGCCTCCCTCCGCTGGATACCTTCGGCCTGTCTCGACGACGCAGGCATCAGGCCGCGCCACGCAGATAGACACGAAGACGACATCAGCCTCGACGGGCGTCGCAAGCCATGCCGTTTCCCCGGAATCCTTGGTGAGACGTTGCAGAATCGGCTGCGCTTCGATGACGAGCGGGCGATGACGCGCTGCTCGCATCCCCAACTCGAAGAGACGCAGCGAGAGGCGAACCTTGCGCCCGCCCTCCGTCCGTTCGAGAAGACCCAACTGGGTCAGCGTCGAGACGAAACGGCTAGCGGTGCTTTTGTTCAAGCCCACGCGGCGCGCGAGGTCCATGACCCCCAGTTCGGGAGTCTCCTCGCTGAAGGCCGCCAGAACCCGGCTCGCTTTTTCCAGAGATGCATTACGGTTCGAAGAGGAAGGATGAAATTTCATTTCGGTTCCCGGCCCGATGGGTTGACCGACCCACCGGATTGCGACGAAGGTAAGTCAGTGGCTCAACGGCAGTCAACGCACAAATCTGCGGCATTCGTTCGTCCGCATCGAAACCGCGCGCGAACGCTGGTTCTCGCCATAATGCTTGCGGGGGCGTCGGCGCCTTCTCTCGCAGCCACCGAAAGGACTACGGCCGAGAGGACTACGGCCGAAGACAGTCCGGCGCCCTTGGCCGTGGATCCGAAGGGGGACGCGACCAAAGCACGCCTGGATCCTCCAGATCCTCCGCAGCGGGAATGCACACGGGAACTCGAAGAAGCGCGCAACTACCTCCAGGCCGGCGAGAAGGCCAACGAGGACGAGGAACGTCGAGAGAACTACGAGCAGGCCACCCATCATGCCGAGCGTGCCGTGCAACTCTGCCCCAACGACGCCGACGCGCATTTCATCCTCTTCGGCTCGAAGGGGCGCGTCGCACAAATGGGCGGCATCGCAACGGCGGCTCTTGAACTCGCCTCCCTGAATCGTGAACTCGACGAGGTGTTGCGACTCAACCCCGACCATGCCGACGCCCTGGCCGCACGCGGGGGAATGCTCGTGAAGTTACCCCGGCTTCTGGGTGGGAATACGACCGAGGGCATCCGGTATCTCGAACGCGCGACCGTGATCAATCCCAACGGAGCCGGGACGCGCCTGGAGCTTGCCGAGGCCTACGAGATCGTCGGTCGTGAAGCAGACGCCTGGCGAGTGGGCCGCGAAGCCATCGCGATCGCCGAACGCAAGGGAGAGAGCAAGAAGGCGGCCCGGGCCCGCAAGTTCATCGAGGAACTCGAGGAGTCTTGTCCCGAGTGCACCCGGGAGACGACGCCCCGGTAGCGTTGCCCACGTGGAGAAGGAGGAGAAGCGATGGTCGAGAAGATCGTCGAGCTGACGGGAACGTCGACGAGCTCGATCGAGGAAGCGGTGGCGCTGGCGGTTTCCCGGGCCTCGGTGACATTGGCCGGAATCCGCGAAGCCACGATCACGCAGACGACGGCCCAGGTCGAAGACGGCAAGGTCCGGGGATGGAAGGTCACGGTCAAGGTCGCCTTCACCATCCAGGATCAGGTCCACGAGTGACGGAGACTCCGAAGACGGATGCGGCAAAGATCCGGAGTGTGGGCCCCGGTGTTCTCGAGATCTTCCTGCCGCTCCCGTCGAAGCCGTCGATCATCAATGTCTTCCTCGTCGATTGCGGGGACGGTCGCTGGGCTCTGGTCGACACGGGGGTAGCCCTCGACGCAAGCCGACAGGCCTTTGCGGCGGCGATCGCGAGCCAGGGCATCGAAGCCGCATCGATCGAGTGGCTCCTGGGTACCCATCACCATCCCGATCACTTCGGCGCCTCCGAGTCCTTCCGCGAGCAGGGAGGCCGCTTCGTCCACCTCCACCCGCTCGAAGTCGAACGAATGCAATATTCCTTCGAGGCCGCCGCGGACGACATGATTCGCCACGGGCGCCGCCATGGCATGCCCATCCCGCCTGAGGTCGAGGGCTCTCCCAAGCCGGCGGAAATCTGGGCCGGTACCTTCCGACCCACCACCCGGATCGATCACCCGCTCGAAGATGGCGAGGTCCTCGAATTGGGACGCCGACGCCTCCAGGTCATCTGGACACCCGGGCATACCCCGGGCCATTGCTGCTTTCTCGATCTGGAGAGCCGCATTCTCTTCGTGGGCGATCATCTCCTCCCCAAGATCACCCCGCACGTCGGCGTCTTCGCTACGGGTCCCCAAAATCCGCTCGGCGATTTTCTTGCCTCCCAGGAGAAGGTGGCCGCACTCGACGTCTCTCTGGTCTGCCCCGCCCACGGCGCGGTCTATTCGGGGCACCGCCACCGCGCACGACAGATCATCGCCCACCACGAATACCGGCTGCGCGAAGCCTCCAACGTCATCCACGCGCGCCCCACCACCGCCTTTGACGCCGCGCGGGAAATCTTCCCCTGGGTCTTCGAAGACGCCGAAGCGCGCATGCAACGGGGCGCGGCGCTCATGGAGACGCTCGCCCACCTCGAATTGCTGCGCGCACGCGGCGCCGCTCGAGCCGAGGAGCGCGATGGCGTGGTCTACTACCGAAGCGCGGCCTGACGCGGTGCATCAGGCCCTGCCCGAAAAAGCGGACCGGCGGGGGGCTGGCAGGGGAGAGGAGGAACCCTACCAGCCGCTTCCGCCGGCCCTGGAAGGCCCGCCAAATTGCGGCCCGATCCGGTTGCGGCGATCGGAGGGGGTGGCGTTCTCCCTTGACGACCGGAACTTCCGTACCTGCCCGCTTCGACGAGTCGACCTCCTCTAATATTCGACCTCCGCCGACCTTATTCAACCACCCGATTTACGCGCAGGTGGAGCAGCCGTCCGGCCTCGTCGACCTCCGCCTCGGCCCATTGCCCTCGACGGAGCGAGGAACGAGAGACGGCGCGCGGGCCGCTCATCACCACCGACCCCGGAGTCAGCAGGATACGGACGCCGTCGATCTCGATTGCGTTCGCGGAAACGAACGACAACACGCCCGCGAGACGGCTGTCGGCTTCGGCCGCTCCGGCGAACCCGAGAAACAGCCCACAAGCCGCCAGGAGCGGACCTAATCTGCGCATCGGCGTCTCCCCCTGCGGTCTCCGGCGACCGTGTGTCGCGGGTCTCGCCTGCGGCGCTCGCCGCCTGCGGCGCTCGCCGCCTGCGGCGCTCGCCAACGCCTGCGCCGCGGCGCTCACGTGCCGCAATCCGCGCAGGGCCCCGGCTTGGCCGCCTGCATCTGGACGCGTGCGGCGGGATCGAGCCCCACCTCGGCCGCGTTCTTCTGGGAATCGAGTTTGAAGAAATACATCTTGCCGAGCCCCTCCCCCTGGCCGAACTGAGCCGCGCGAATCCGCCCGTCGGTAGTCCGGACCAGCAGATTCCCCGGCAGGGTCCGGTAGGCGACGAAAGAGGCCCGAACGGTCGTGTCCAGATTCGCGGAGGTCCCCGTATGATCCGTAAAGCGGTCGGCCATGTCCGGCACGAAGTTCTGCGGCTCGCCCAAAGCGTAGTACGCACCGCCGTCCGCGACGTAGAAGGCGCGCGACGCCTGCTCGGCCAGAGCGCCGGTGAGGGCCGACATCTGGCCGCTGGTCGTGACCACGAGGGAGAGGGCCGACAAGGCGACGATGATGCCCAGCGCCGCGATCATCACGACACCTCGTTCGTTCTGCAGTGTGCTCACCTTCCCTCCTTCAACCCAGGTCGTAGCGGAAGGCCAGATTTCGAACGTTGACCTCGGTCGAAACGACCGATTGCGCCGCGGGGGCGTCGGGCAGAGGCGCCGGATCCACGGCGACCAGGTCCACCAGAACCGAACGCAGATCGCCCCCGGGTTCATCGGTGACGTTCCCCTGCTGATCGACGAATCGCAGATCGAGAGCCGCCGCATTGTCCGCCACCACCTCGCCGTTGCGATCGAGGATGGTCCCGTCCCACGTGTATACAATCTCCTCGATCTGGGTGACGTTGGGACCGATGGGATAGGCCCGCGTCAGCGGCGAGTCCAGGGCGAGCACGATGTCTCCCGCCACGCTGGAAACGCTCACGATCACCTTCACCTCCGAACCCAGTCCACTATCCACCAGCACCATTTCCCCGAGCACGAAGGGGTTGGCCTCCGGGGGGTTGACCGTGATGCTGCTGGTCCCGGCGGCCGCCGCGATCTTGAGGGTGGTCTGGACGGCCGCGAAGGCACCGCGGAGCTTCAACGTCGTGACCCCACCGCTTTCCTCGTATTCGAGCGGGGCCAGATCCTCGTCCGCCGAGACGCCCAGCATGCCAAAGCCCGCCATCCGCAGGTCCTGCAGCAGGAGGGTCCCTGCGCCACGACCACTGGACTGCGCATCGGCAAGTCCGCTCTGGAACGCCGCACTGCGGCCCTGGACGGCCACGGCCCCCCAGCTCGCTCCCAGAACGACGATCCCGATGAACGCCGCCATGAGCAATTCGGCGATCGTCATGCCGGACTCGTCACCGAGCACGCGCCACGGGAAAGGGCTGGCATCCGATCGTCTCATGGATTCGTAATCTGGCTCACCACCGACGTCTGTATGATCTGTCGAAGGCCCATCCGCCCTTCCCAGAGAACCACGACGGTCACGCGCTTCGAGAAGTCGGCCTCACTCACGGCACGGAAGAAGGTGAACGATTCGCCTTCGACCGAAACCGAATCGACCAACGACACCACATCCGCGAAGGCACTGCGTCGCATCAGCTCGATCTGCTGGTTGGCGATGAAGGTCGCGAGCCCCTGGTTGTTGCCGAGCGACTGGGCCCGGTTGGAGACC
>JAPOLW010000480.1 GCA_029976905.1 bacterium
GCCCGGTCGGCCCCGCCGCTTGGGTGAGGGGCCCCCACAGGCCCGGTCGGCGCCTCCGGACGACCGGTCTCCGCTACCGTCCCACCCAAACCCGGCCGCCAATTTCACCGCCCCGTAACGCCCCTGCACACCAGGCCCGAGAGACCCCCGAAATCGTCCCCGGCGTCGTTTTGCTACCTTTGTGCTGCCTTGTAGCCGTTCTCCCATCCAGGCGACTCGAGGTTCGGGGCAAAAACGTGTTTTAAATTTTTATCTTCCCTAGCCCGGTGCTTTCGGCGTATTACCCCCCAAAGAAGGCTTGACCCATGATGATAAGCCCCTGGACTGGCCCCTGAGCTTCTGGTCGAGGGTCGTAGACACGCACAAAGGAGGATTCACCCATGACCAGCCTGACCAGGACCCTGATACCGACCCTCGCTCTCGTGGCGACCCTACTTCCCGGCGTTGCCGGGGCGGCGGTGACCGACGCACAGAAGTGCGAGTCGAGTGTGGAGAAAGCCTCTGGCAAGTACGCTTCGTGTCTGCTTGCGGCGGAGTCGAAGTTCACCAAGACGGGAGATGCGACGAAGCTGGCGGATGCGGAGGCGAAGTGCGCCGCGACGTTCGAGAAGGTCTTCACGAAGGCGACGGACAAATATGGCGTCGACTGCCCGATGGTGGATCCGGCCCAGGCGTTCATGGACTACCTGGGCACGTGCAGCGAGGGTGTGGTCGCCGGGGCCGACGGAGGGAGTGTTCCGTCGGGCGGCTCGGCGGGGGCGCTCAAGACGACCGGCCAGACGACGTCGTACGGGGCGGGAAGCGATGGCGCGCTGCAGGCGGGGCTTTCGAAGTCGTACACGGACAACGGCGACGGGACGATCACGGACAACGTGACGGGACTCATGTGGGAGAAGAAGTCGGACGACGGCTCGATCCACGACAAGGACAACACCTGTTCAGATGGGGGACCACCTCAATGCTTCCTACCCGCAATGGCGACTACTGCGAGATGGACCCTCGCAGGCTCGATGCCGCCACCAGCGGACGGTCAGCAGTCCGGATGAAAAGAAACCGTGGAATCGCCGGCACTGCTCGCGACGTGCGCACTTCGAGTCCGCGGCGTGACAAAGAATTCGAAGCATACGCTGACGAATGCCGAACCGGACACGCCACGTATTCCCTTGCGCCGCCCCGGACCTACGTGGTTACGTGACCTGCGGAGCAAACTGAGAGATGGCCCTACCCGTAAAGCCCGGAAGGGGCCTCCAAGTCGACGATGAGTAGATCGTCCCCCACGACGGGGTCAGGTGACGCGTCCGATTCTCCGGTCCAGGCCGATGGTGAATCGTTCCCCGTTGTCGGCATCGGAGCGTCAGCCGGCGGACTGGAGGCGTTCCGCTCGCTGTTGGGGGCGCTGCCGACCGACACCGGCATGGCGTTCGTCATCGTGTCGCACCTCGACGCGACGCACGCGAGCGCGCTGGCGGAGATCCTGGCGGCCGGCATGTCGATGCCGGTCACCAAGGCGGTCAACGAACAACTCGTCGAATCCAACCACGTTTACGTCATGCCCCCCGGACAGGACATGACGATCGAACAGGGACGGCTGCAGCTGCAGCCTCGGGCCGGGCATACGCTGCACCGGCCGATAGATTTGTTCTTCCGGTCGCTGGCAAAGGACCGGCGACACCAGGCGATTGGCGTGGTTCTCTCTGGCATGGCCAGCGATGGCACCCTCGGGATGCGCGCAATCAAGGGTGAGGGCGGCATCACATTCGCCCAGGACGAGACCGCGCGCGAATCGGGGATGCCGCACAGCGCGGTGGCGGACGGATGCGTCGATTTCGTACTGCCGCCAGCGGCGATTGCCGAGGAATTGGTCCGTATCAGTCGCCTGCCGCGCGTGATGGCCGCATCCACGCCGTCGCTCGCCGACGAAGACGGGTGCCTCGCCCGGGTGCTGGAGAGCCTCCGCCGTGAGACCGGCGTCGACTTCACGCACTACAAGGCCCCGACACTCCGGAGGCGCATCCTGCGGCGGATGATTTTGCAGAAGCAGGATGACCTGCTGGACTACGCGCAGTCGCTCGAGGCCCGTCCCGCTGAAGCGCGGGCGCTGCACGATGATCTGCTCATCGGCGTCACGAGCTTCTTTCGTGATCCCGAGTCCTTCGACGCATTGAGCGCGCAGGTGTTCCCCGCGCTGATCAAAGGGCGCCGGACCAACGATCCGATCCGCGTGTGGGTCCTGGGCTGCTCTACCGGCGAAGAGGCGTATTCATTGGCGATCGCGCTGACAGAGTTCCTCGAAAGCTCCGGGGACCGGGCGCCGATCCAGATCTTCGCGAGCGATGTCAATCCCAGAAGCATCGAGATCGCGCGGGCCGCCGTCTATCCCGGCGACATCGCGCAGGACGTCTCACCGGAGCGGCTTGGACGCTTCTTTGTCGAGCTCGACGGCCACTACCGGATCACCGGGGATATTCGCGACCTGTGTGTCTTCTCGCGTCACAACGTGCTGATCGCCCCACCTTTCTCGCGCATCGACCTCGTCAGCTGCCGCAACCTGCTGATTTACCTCGAGCCCGTCCTACAGCGCGAGGTCGTCCGCAACCTGCACTACGCGCTGACGGCGGACGGCATGTTGTGGCTGGGGAGCGCAGAGTCCATCGGCTCGCAGCAGGATCTGTTTGACACGATCGACCCCCGGCACAAATTCCTTCGGCGGCGCGCCGGCAGCGTCTCGTATCCGAGGCTGCGCCGCGGGAGCGCGGGATCGAGTGCCCCGGGACAGCCTCCTGGCCTCGGCGACCATGCCTTCCGTCTGGTCGACGTGCTGAAGGAAAGCGACCGCATCCTGTTGTCGCGCTTTGCGCCCGCGGGGATACTCGTCTCCCCCGCCATGGAGATCCTGCAGTACCGGGGCGACGTGGCGCCCTACATCTCCCCGGCGACTGGCAAGCCGAGCCTGCACCTGATGCAGGTGCTCGACCGCCGACTCCAGGCCGCGGTGCGGGCCGCCATCGATAGGTCGGCGACCGAGGACCGAATGAGCCGCGAGGAGCGCGTCCGGCTGACCTCAGATCGAGGGGACGAGCGGAACGTGTCGGTCCAGGTGGAGCGGGTCGGTCCCGGTCCAGAGGCATTCCTCGTGCTGTTCGATGAAGAGCCGACTGTCCTGACGCGGGGCGTTGCCGCCGATTCCCGGCGGCACGGCGTGCCCTCCGAGAAGGATGACGAAGAGTTGGCCCGCGTCTCCAAGGAGCTGGCCGACACCCAGACGTATCTGCAGTCGCTGCTCGAAGACCAGCAGGCCGCGCACGAGGATACGCACCAGCGTGACGATCGGCGACAGCGCCGCGATCAGCCAGCCGATCGGGCGGGCGACGCGGGCGGCGGCGTAGACGACGCTCGGGAGGAAAGCACCGCGGGTGGCACCGAGACGAGATCTCGATCCGGCGCGCCGCCCGCGTGGGCGGCGACGTCAGACGCCGCCGGCGTCGCGAATCCCTCCGTCGTGTCGGTTCCCGGGGTCTTCGCGACGACACTTTTGGGGGTCGAAAAGACTTCCAAATGACTTCCATCCTCGTCGGTCTTCTCGTCGCGCTTTTGCTTCGTCTCCCGCCGCGGCGACGTCAAGC
>JAPOLW010000481.1 GCA_029976905.1 bacterium
TCTCCGCGACGAAGTCGATGACCCGGACCCGGTCGTGGTCGAAGGACTGCACCCGCGCCACCCGGCCCGAGACGGCCAGCGGCGCACCCGCCAAAAGCGCTGCAAACCGCGGCGCAGAGGGCGGGCCGTCGACGGCCGGGGCCGCGGCCGCGACCACGAGCGTCGCGACCGCGGCGACGAGCCCGATCCAGAGACGATGGTCCACGCGAGGAGAGATCGGCGCGCGCGGGGTTACTGAGTCCACGCTACGCCCGGGGAAGACCAACCTCCTCCATCGACGTCGACGAATAGTGGATTCGAGAAGGCCAGTGCCGGTACGCCCGCCTCGCCGAGATTTCCGTCGACGAGTTCGGCAAGCGTGCCATTCGACCCCGCGTTCAGGTCGAAGGGAACCACCGGGAAGAGCGGCCGCGATAGATGGTCCGACCCGCGCACGACGACGACGACCCACACGTCCTCGGTCAGCCCCACGAGGCTGAGCGTCGTACTGGCTTCCCACCGGGAGGCCCCGGGGATCCCAGCGTCGACGACGACTTCGGAGACCGTGAAGTCGGTCCCCGCCGAATGCACGTAGTCCGCCTCGACGCCGTAGGTGGTGACGTCCACGGGATCCACGGCTGGGTCCCCCGAGTTCTTCTGCGTCACCGTGCGCGTCGTCACCGGATTGACGTAGAACTCGACCCGGTCGAATTCGGCGTATTTCGGACTTTGGATCTCGACCGTGATGTCGACCGCTCCATCGGTCGTCGCGATCTCCAGAGGCAGACCCAGAGCAAGCCCACCGGTCTGGTCCGTCGAGTCCGCATAGGTCGTCACCAGAAAGAAGGGGGCGTTCGTCCCGATGGCGCGGCCCGCATTGACGTTGGCCGACAGCGTTTCCGCGATCGCCGAGAGGGCGCTGGGGTCGTCGGTCGGTGAAGCGATGTAGGTCCTTGGAATGCCGGACAAAGTCCGCACGCGGCGATGGGTATCCGAATTGGCCACCGCCGTCTTGACGATGCCCTGATTGGTCATGTTGAACCAATCACCGAGGTTCCGGCCGTAGAAGTTGCCGAAGATCTGCCCCCGACCCGACTCGATGAGCAATTCGAGCGCGTCGAAGTCGGCGCTGAAATAATTCGGAATCGCCGGATCGAGGCGCCGCACCGTCCCGGGAACGGCGGACTGGGGCGGTGACTGGCCGGTGTCGATCGCCAGACCGGATTGGCCGAGCCCCATGAAACTGTAGAAGTGATTGATCTGTACCGTGTCGGTACCGGGATCCGCGTGCGCGGCCGCAATGATCTCGGCCGGCGTCAGGCCGTAGTTGCCGTAGGCCGGGAAGTCCATCCCGGGAGCGGCCGCACCACCGTGGTCGATTCCGCCTCCGTTGGGTTGCGCCGGATCCCGTGTGAGCGGCCACGCATTGAAGTGCCCATAGTCGAAGGTCGTGATCTCCGATCCGGGCGCCGTACCGATCAGGGCCCCCGCGCCGAGTGCCGCAATGTCACTCGTGAAGTCCTGCACGCTCTCATGATCGGTCGGCGTGAAGAAGTCCACAGCCTCGGCGAGCATCGCATGGATGCGCTCGCGGCGGGAAACCTTCGAATCCGGGCTATCGATCGAGTGGACGTGGAGGTCTCCGGACACGAAACCGGACGTGTCGACGACCCGCGCAAGCTGCGCCGAGATGGGCGTCGTGGCGCCGGACGTGAGGGTCACGTCGGCTGTCGCCACCGAGTACTCAGGGCCGTGCGAGACGTATACCCGATAGGAACCCGGCTCGACGGCAAGAGGGCCGGACTGGCCCGCTTGATCGACGAAGAAGACCGCGGCGATCCCATGGGGGAAGCGCGTATCCTGCTCCGGGTCCCGGAAATATCCTGTCGTGTTGTTGATCAAGCCCAGAACCGACTGCGTGTTCAACACCTGCGGCGACGAATCGAAGCCGACGAACGTGACCCGGGCCGCGATGGGGCTCCCGTTCTGATCGGTGATCGTGACCTCCGCCGTCGCGGCTTCGGTGAGGGCGAGGTTCTGGGTCGCGGACTGGTAGGCCGTCACCGCGACCGTGTGCTCGAGAGGAGTCGACCCGCCTCCCTCGTAGGGATGTCCGTCCAACCCGGCCGCGATCTGATAGGTCCCCGGCGCGACATCGACCGCGTACGCGCCCGCTGCGTCGGTGATCGTGTGGGTCACGACATTTCTGGCAAGCCCCGAGGGTGCACCCGCGGCGTCCCCGAGCACGACCACCCGTACGCCGGCCGTCGGCACTCCGCCGACCGTCGCGGTACCCTCGATCGTGCCGGTCGGTACGAACTGGATCTCGTTGCGCGCCTCGAGAATCGAGGCGACGCTGCCGTCCCCGACCACGAATTGGTGCCGGACTTCCAGCTGGTCACCCGGAGATCCCGCGGGTTGGAGCACGAAGTTCGCCGGCGCAACCCCGATCAAGGCGAAGAGCGTCGAGGTCCCCAGAAGTGAGACGGCAACGCCGGACGTCGAGAAGCTCGACGATCCGGGGATATCGTGCACCATGCCGTAGGAAACCCCGTCCGCGTCGCCGAAGGCTCCGAACGCGAAGAGGTTGCACGGATTCCGCGCCGCCGGACAGGGCCTCCCGATCAAGGGTTCGCCGAACCCGTAGGCGGGCTGGAACGTCTCTACCTGCCCCGACGGCGCCAGGTAGTTCCCCATGTACATGGCGACCACATTCGCGCTCGTATTGGTGAGCGTGGTGCGCACGTCCACGTAGTTCGCGCCGGGCGACAAGGAGTAGTCGGTGGTGATTTCCACCGGGAGATCGGTGTCGTCGGCCGAGGCCGGGAACTGGAACCCGAAGTCGGTTACCACCGCGCTGGGATTCACGAAGTCGTGTAGGTCATCGACGCCCGTGGCGCGAAGGACGGCCGCTGCTCCATCCGTGCCATCGTTGATTACGACGAGGTCGGTATAGTGCGGCCCGTTCTCGAAGTTCATGTGGAGCGCCGCCTCCTCGAAGTGATCCCGGTCGGGTTCCCCCGGGGCACGAACCAGGTCGGCATCGATGATCTGACCGCCGTGCGTCCCCACCGCGAGCAGGTTCCGGCCCGGCTGCTGGATGACGACGCGAATCTTTTCGTTCTTCAGCAGGTAGTCCCCCACCCGACAACGGGAAAGGGGGCCCTCGACGCAATCTGCGACGTCCGTAATCTCGACCACGGTTGCCGCACCGCCTCCCGACTCGCCTCCCTCTCCCCCGTAGGCAGCGCCGTGCAGAGCATCGATGCCCTGCTCGTAGACGCCCAGGGCGCAGGCGGCGAGGCTGGAGTTCGCCGCGATCCCCTGGCAGGCCGTGCCCCAATCCATGGCGGCGACCAGCGAATCCGGACAGGCCGCCTGCACCTTGGAGCGCGCCTGGTCTCGCACTCTCGCGAGCGTCGGCTCGACGTGGGCTTCGCAATCGGTGTCCTGCCGAAGACGTCGCGCCGCAATGTCATCCTTGCACTTTCGCAACAGATCTTGCTTTTTTACCGCGACCTTCTCGGCTTCCTTTGCCGTCCCCCCCTGACAGCGACGCCGACCGGGCCCCAGCTTCCCGTTGCTTCCATACACGGCCTCGATGAGTTCGTTCGCCCGTTCCTCGTG
>JAPOLW010000482.1 GCA_029976905.1 bacterium
CCACAGACGTAGGAACTCCTTGTCGACGTTCTCCGGCTCCTCCTTGGCGGCCATGCGCGACGGGTACGACGAGGCGATCCAGTAGCGGCTGGAATCGGGTGTGTGGATCTCGTCGATGAGGGTGATGACGCCGTCTGCGTCGCGGCCCATCTCGTACTTCGTATCGACCAGGATCAAGCCGTGCTCGGCCGCGCGGGCCTGACCGAATGCGAAGAGCTCGAGAGCGATCCGGCTGCAGGTCTCCCAATCCTCGGCCGACATCCAGCCTTCGGAGACGATCTCCGGCGGGCTGATCGGGCGGTCGTGCTCTTCTTCCTTGGTGGTGGGGGTCAGCAGGTTCTTCTCGAGCTTCTGGTTCTTGATCAGACCCTCGGGAAGTTCGTTTCCGCAGTAGTTGCGTTCTCCCGAGTCGTACACGGTCCAGAGCGAGGTGCTGGTCGATCCGGTGATGTAGCCGCGCACCACGAACTCGATGGGGAAGGTTTCGCACTTCTTTGCGATCGTGACGTTCGGGTCGGGGGTCGAGAGGACGTGGTTGGGCACGATGTGCCGGGTTTCCTCGAACCACCAGGCGCTGGTCATGTTCAGGACCTGTCCCTTGAAGGGGATGGCGGCGAGAACACGGTCGAAGGCGCTCTGCCGGTCGGTGGTGATCAGGGCGAGTTTGTCGCCGAGGTCGTAACGGTCGCGCACCTTACCCGTGTATTTCCCGCCACGGGGAAGGTCGGTTTCGACGAGGCAATTGCCCAGTTCGCTGCGGATGCGCTCCGGGTAGGTCGCGGGGGTCTCAATGGTATTTGTCATTTTTTCTCGCTGGTTGTGGGCGTTGGAACGTCGCTTCGGCCATCAAAAGACGAAAGGGTATACACGACGTCAGTCGGTCGCAAAGTCGCGGCCGCCGGGCGCTCGGGCGCGCGCTGTTCTACTCTTTTGGGGTCATGGCCGAACGCTACCCGCTGCCGGTGTACTACGATTTTGCGTCCACCATCTGCTGCGTGGCCCACCGGGTCCTTGGCCGCCTGGCGGCCCGGATCGACGACCTCGGGGTCGTCCTGGAATGGCGACCGGTGGATCTGACGGCGCTCACGGGCTGGCGGCGTGGCGCCCGCATGAGCGGCCCGGGGCGGGAGAATGCGCTGCGGGTGGCGGCGGAACTCGGCGTGCCCGTCCGCATGCCGGGGGTCTGGATCGACTCGCGGCCGGCCCACGACGTGGCCCTCGCTCTGACCGATGACCCGGTGAAGGAGGCGGTGTGGCGCGAGCGGATCTGGAGCGCCGTCTTCGAGGAAGGGCGTGACATCGGCGCGCCCGGGGAGACCACCCGTCTGGCCTCCGAGATCGGACTCGAGCCTCCCGGTCCGACTCCGTCGGAGAGCATCGAGGAGGTGACCGAGCGGGCGCGGGAGGCTGGCATCGTCGCCGTCCCCGCCTTCCTCGTCGATCATTGGCCGATGGGCGGGATTCAGGACGAGCAATCGATGACCGCCTTCTTCGAACGCTACGCGCGCAAACGTCGGCGGGAGAGCGCCAGGGTGCTCTGAGCACCTCGGGTGTCGCGACTTCCAGGCCGGGTGGAAATGAAGTAGATCCCCATCGTCTTCCGCTCGAGGCCGCGTCATGAAAATCGAATCTAGCCTTCGTCCGAAATCCATTGGTCGCAGCCGACGGAGTGTCCCACGCACCGGTCGTCACCGGGCAGCGGTGCTTGCCCGGGTCGGGATCGCCGGGCGCGCGTGCGCCGGCGCGGAGGGACGAGGAGTTTGCCGATGAGTGCGGCGCCGGGCTGGGTCTTCCCCGAACCGCTCGACGACGTCGGCGGGGAGGTGGCGATCGTCGGTGTCGGCGAGGCGGCCTACAGCCGGGCGTCGGGGCGGACCAGCCGGGAGATTGCGGCCGAGGCGACGGCGCGGGCGCTCGAAGACGCCGGGCTCGCGCCGGAGGACGTCGACGGGATCACGGTGAGCCGCGTCGACACCGACTTCGACGCCGACGCCTTCCGCGCGCATTTTGGCACCACCAGGCCCATCTGGGTTTCGCATTGCGGCGGCGGGATGACCTGGGCTGGGACCGCCCCGCACGATGCGGCCCTGGCCCTGCGCCGCGGCGATGCGACGACGATCCTCAACGTCTTCTCGGTCGATTGGGCGAGCAAGCGGGGCGAGATGGTCGGTGGTCCGGGGAAATTCCACGCCGAGGAACTCTTCAAGCAAAATCTCGAGGTTCCCTTCGGCTGGTTCCCGCAGCCGGTATACTTCGCGTCGATCGCCCGCCGCCACATGGCCGAGTTCGGGACGACCGAGGCGCAACTCGGGGAGATCGCGGTCGCCTGCCGACGCCACGCGAACCGGACGCCGCACGCCGTGATGCGCGACAAGCTGCTCTCGCTCGACGACTACCTCGCAAGTCCGACGATCGCCGATCCCTTTCGCAAGGAGGATTGCTCGCTGATCTCCGACGGTGGCGCGGCCTACGTGATGACCTCGGTAGAGCGGGCACGCGATCTGCGCCGGCCGGTCGTCGAGGTGGCCGGCGTCGGGTTGGGAACGTCGCGAACCTCGCGCTACTGGGCCCAGCAGGACGACTTCACCGCGACGCCGCAGGTTTGCTCGGCACCGGCGGCCTTTGCGATGGCCGACCTCACCCCCGCCGACGTCGACGTGCTCGCCTGCTACGATCCGTTTACCATCGTCTCGTTGATGCAGATCGAGGACATGGGCTTTTGTCCGAAAGGCGAAGGAGGGCGCTTCGTCGAAGACGGCGCGCTCTATTTCGAGGGCGGCGCCCTGCCGTACAACACCCACGGTGGCCTCCTCTCGCATGCCTACGTTCTCGGCATCGCACACGTCGTCGAGTTGGTGCGCCAGCTCCGTGGGACCTCGGCGAGCCAGGTCCCAGACGCCCGGGTCGGCGTGTACGGCGGCTATACGGGGCCGCAGGCATCGACCTTGATCCTTCGCGCGGGAGGGGCCTGATGCGTGCCGGTTTTCCCCTGCCCGACGTGACCTGGGAGCCGCTACGCCCTCTCTGGGCGGCGGCGGCGCGTGGCGAACTGCACCTGCCCCGGTGTTCGTCCTGCGCGCGCATCTGCTGGTATCCCGAGACGTGTCCGGATTGCGGCGAGACGACGTTTTCCTGGGAGCCGATGAGCGGGCGCGGCCGCCTCTTCACCTGGGTGGTGGTCCGGCACGCCTTTTTGCCGCAATACAAGGGCCTCGTCCCCTTCGTGAGTGCGCTGGTCACGCTGGAGGAAGACGAGCGGGTGCGACTGGCGACGCGCATCGTCGACGCGGCGCCCGCGGATCTCCGCATCGGGCAGCCTGTCGAAGTCTGCTTCCAGCCCTTGTCCTTCGACGGGGTCGACGGCACCGTGCCGGCGCCCTTCTTCCGCCCCGCCGCGACCTAGCCGAAGAGCGCTTCGCAGCCGGTGCCGGCGAGGATCTCGTCGGCGCGAGCGCGTTCGCCATCGGAGAGCCGGGCCCGGTGTTCGCGCAGCCACCGCAGGCACTTGGCCTGGTACGGGAAGGGCTTCTGGGTCCACGCGCGGCCGTCGATGGTCGTCTCGACCCGTTCGGCCTTCGTCTCGACCGCCTCTGCATTGGCG
>JAPOLW010000483.1 GCA_029976905.1 bacterium
CCATCTTGCGCAGGGGCTTGGACTGCTCGAGGCCCGGCATGCCCTTGTCGAGGACGAAGGAGAGGATCTTCCGCTCGGAGGGGTCGTTCCCCTCGTCGAGTTTGCAGATGAAGACGATGGTGTCGGCGTACGGGCCGTTGGTGATGAAGGTTTTCGAGCCATTGAGGACGTAGTCGTCCCCATCCCGCTTCGCGGTCGACTTCATGGAGCCGAACGCGTCGGAGCCGGAGTCCGGTTCGGTGATCGCCCAGGCGCCGACCTTGTCCATCGTCAGAAGCGGAGGTACGAATTTCTCCTTCTGCGCGATCGTGCCCTTGGAGCGGATCGCGCCCGCGGTCAGGGCCACGCTCACTCCCATCGCGGTGATCAGACCCGGGCAGTAGCGGCAGAGCTCGATGATCGGAATGATCTGCATCGCCGCGGCGTCGGCCGCCGCATCGAAGGAGACCGCACGCCCGTGCTTCGCGGCCTTCACGGCCTCGCCTGCCTTCTCCCGGGCGAGCTGTCGCTGGAAGCGATCGAGTTGCATCGCTCCGATCCCGAAGGTGTCGAACATCTTGCGCAGGACGTCGTAGGGCGGCATGTCGCCGTGTTCGAGCGCTTCGACGTTGGGTTTGACCTCCGCCTCCACGAATTTCTTGAAGGCGTCTCGCATCGTCTGCTGCGGTTCGGACCACTCGATCATGGCGCGAGCTAACCGGACGCACTCGTTTCGGTCAATGAGTCGCCTTCTGCTATGGAGTCCCCGATGGCCGCGGCCGCGCGCACCTCGAAGCCCGTCTTTGTCTTCGACCGCAGTCTGTACGATCTGGCCTGGCGGTGTTGGCCCGACGGTTGTCCACGCGGACGTACCTGCTGCGTGGGCCTCACGGTCGAGGTGACACGCCGGGAAATCCGGGCCGTCGACAGCCTGATGGACGAGCTCACTGCATTGATCCCGGATCTCGAAGGAGAAGACGGATACGTCGACGCCTTCGTCGATGACGGGCCGCAGTGGGTCATCGACTCGGGTGAGGACGGGGCGTGCCCTTTTCTGCTTCGCACCCGCAAGCACGCCCTCTGCTCGATTCATCATCTGGCCCTCGCGACGGGGCGTCGGGTGGTGGACTGGAAGCCGGCGGCGTGTCGGCATTGGCCGATCCTCCTCCGTCCCGAGGGGCGTCGCGTGCGTGTTCTGGTGCAGCCGGCCGCGCATCGCATCGGGTGTGTCGCACCGGTCGCGGAACTACCCGGCCATCCCACGGTATTCGAGGCCTATCGCGAGGAACTCGAGGAGATCTGTGGCGCCGACGTCGTTGCGCGCCGTCGGGTGGGACGAGCTTGACCACGAGCGGTTCCGGGATCGTGCGGCGGGCACGGCGTCCGGCGGGATGGCACCCCGGCGGGCCGCGACCGCCCGCGACATTGCCCGCGAACGCGTGGCCGCGCGCGGGCGAGGACCTCTGCCACCTCTCGGGCGACTTTCGCATCCTGCAACGGCTCGGCGGGCACCGCTGGTCCCTCGATGACCTCTTGACCGCCCATTTCGCCGCGTCGATCTTCGGGCGCTCGCCACGTCGTTTCGCCGACCTTGGCTGCGGCGTCGGCTCGGTGCTGATGATGCTCGCCTGGCGCTTCCCGGAGGCGCGCGGGGTCGGCATCGAGGCCCAGGCGGTCAGCGTCGACCTGGCGCGACGCTCGCTGCTCGCCAATGGCCTCGATGGCCGCTGCCGGGTCCACCATGCGGATCTGCGGCGCGTCGCCGTCGCCGCAGGCCCTTTCGCGCTCGTCACGGGAACGCCGCCCTACCTCCCGCCGGCCGCGGCGCGTAGCTCGAAGGATCCGCAACGCCGTGCCTGCCGATTGGAGACGCGCGGCGGGATCGAAGACTACTGTGATGCTGCGGCACGACGGCTCGAACCGGGCGGGCGCTTCGTGTGCTGCATGCCGGGCGAGCCCGAGGGGCGCGTCGGAGAGGCCGCCCGTGCCGCGGGCCTTGCGATCGAGTTCCATCGGGCGGTCGTGCCGCGGGCGGGCAAGGAGCCGCTCTTTGCCCTGTGGTCGTTTGTTCGCTCGCCGTGGACGCGCCCGGCGCGACGACTTTCTCCTCTGGTCGTGCGTGATCGCCGTGGGGTCTGGACGCCGGACATGCGGCGGGTGCGGAACGAGATGGGCATGCCCGGTGGATTCGATGGGACTACGCGCTGAGAGCGCCGTCGAGCCGGCGTGGCGGGATGCCCTCGTCGTCGCGGGCTGTCTCGTCTGCCAGATCGGAATGGGAGTCGGCGGCTACATCTTTCCGGTCTTCCTCAAGCCCATCGCGCAGGAGTTGGGTTGGTCGCGCACGGTCGTGTCGTTGGCGCACCCGATCATGAGCACCTCGGTGGCCCTGGTGGCTCCGCTCGTCGGCCGTCTCGCCGATCGGCGAGGCCCGCGGCCGGTGCTGGTCGCCGGCGGACTTCTCATGAGTGCGGCCTTGCTCGGCACCGGCGCGATGCAGCGCCCCGAGCAGTTCTATGCGGCCGCGGTCGTCCTCGGGCTCGCCATTGCGTGCCTGGGAGATCTGCCGACCGGCGCCGCCATCGCCGGGCGCTTTGGAGCCCGCCGCGGCCTTGCGCTCGGGACGGTCTACATCGGCTCGAGTGTGGGCGGCTCGGTCGGTCCCCTGGTGGCGACGGCACTCGCCGCGGGTGCCACCTGGCGCTTTGGCTTCACCGGGATCGGTCTGGTCCTCTGGGCCGTCCTCGTCCCGGCCGCATGGTTGGTCGGGCCGCGGCAATCGGCGCCCGCGACCACCGATGGCGAGGCGACGGAGGAGGGCGTGGGTGGCGCCGGGGCGGGGGCGGCAGAGCAGCCGCTGCGCACCCGGGACTTCTGGCTCCTGTTCGGGGTCCTGTTCGCGTTCTACGTGTACCGCCTGGGCGTGAACGCGCACCTCGTCGCCTACCTGAGCGATCTGGGTTACTCCGACGGACTGGCCGCGGGAGGCTTCAGCCTGATGCTCGCCGTCGGGATCGCCGGCAAATTGCTCTCCGGGGCCTTTGCCGATCGTCTGGGAGCGCGCAGCGCGGCTCTGGGGAATTTCTCGCTCCTGGTTCTGTCGTCCGTTCTCCTTCTGTTTCCCGTGACCTCGCTCGGCTTGAGTGCATTTCTGCTCGTACACGGCTTTGCGACGGCGGCCGAGGACGTCGTCATTCCGCTCGTCGTCGCGCGACGTTTTGGTGCCGAGAGTCTCGCCACGGTCTATGGCCTCTTGATGCTGGCGCTCGTCCCCGGGGGCTCGATCGGGCCGGTCCTCGCGGGCTGGATCCATGATGCTTCGGGCAGCTACAGCTTCGCCTTCGCGCTTTTCGCCCTGGGCAACCTGACCGCCGTACTCGCGCTTGCTGCGGTCCGAACCACGACCCCGCTTGCGGGGAGAGGAACTCCATGAAGGCCACGCCCGTCACCGTCATTTCCCTGCTCGCCCTCGCCGGTCTCCTGGCGTGGATGACTCTGGGCGTGCAGCAGGTCGAATGTGAGGTCTGTATCGAGTTCGAGGGTCGGCGCAATTGCGCCACGGCCGCTGCCGCGACGCGCGAAGAAGCCATTCGCAGTGGCCGCTCGACAGCCTGCGGG
>JAPOLW010000484.1 GCA_029976905.1 bacterium
GACGTTCTGGGCCAGGATCGGGCCGATCCCATCGACCGCCTCCAGCGCCTCGGCATCGGCGTCGGCGAGCGCGGGAATTCCCCCGAAGTGGTCCACGAGGGTTTCGGCGACGACCGAGCCCACACCATGGATCCCAAGCGCGGTCAGAACCCGGGCCACCGGCCGACCGCGCGACTCGTCGATTGCGCGGATCAGATTGTCGATCCGCTTCTTCTTGTACCCCTCCATGTCCGCGAGTTGCTCGGCACGAAGGGAGAAGATGTCGGCCACGTCCCCCACCAGGCCCTGGGTCACGAAAAGCTCGGCCTGTTTGATTCCAAAGCCCTCGATATCCATCGCGCCGCGCGACACGAAGTACTCGACGAGGCGAACGAGTTGCGCCGGACACGCGGAATTGACGCAATAGGTGGCCGCCTCCCCGTCGAGCCGCCGCGCCGGCTCCCCACAGGCCGGGCAACTCCCCGGCATCACGAAGACCTTCTCGTCACCCGTCCGGAGTTCGGGAAGAGACCGGACGACCTGGGGAATCACCTCGCCAGCCCGCTTCACCATGACGCGATCGCCGATCCGGATGTCCCTCTCCCGGATGTAGTCCTCGTTGTGCAGGGTCGCGTTGCGCACCGTGACGCCACCCACTTCCACCGGCTCGAGCTCCGCAAAGGGCATGAGCATGCCGGTGCGGCCAACGTTCACGCCGATGCGCTCGAGACCCGTCACGACTTCGGACGAGGGATATTTGTACGCAATCGCCCAACGCGGTGCGTTCCCGACCGCACCCAGACGTTGCTGGGTGGCGACATCGTCGATCTTGATGACCAGGCCGTCGGTCTCGTACGCCAATGTCGCGCGCTCCCGGTCCCACGACGCGCACTCCCCGATCACGTCGTCGAGAGATTCCCATCGACGACTTTCGGGGGTCACGGCGAAGCCGAGACGACGAAGAAAATCGAGCCCGCCCCATTGCGAGTCGATCTCCACGCCGCGACAGGCCACGATCTGATAGGCCCACAGACGCAGCGGGCGCCGCGCCGAAATCGTAGAGTCGAGTTGGCGCAACGAGCCCGCCGCGAAATTCCGCGGGTTGGCGTAGGTCTTCTCTCCCTTATCCGCCTGCTCGCGGTTGAAGCGCGCGAAATCGTCCCGGGTGACGTAGACCTCGCCCCGTACCACCAATTCCTCCGGCGCCGTCGCGCGGCCCGAGACCGGTATCTGCAGGGGAAGACTCTTCACCGTGCGCAGATTGGCGGTGACGTCCTCCCCGACCCGCCCATCGCCACGCGTCGCGCCGAGCACGAAGCGCCCACGCTCGTAGTGGAGAACGACGGTCAGGCCGTCGATCTTCGGCTCCGTGACCCAGGCCGGCGCCGCGTCCGAGGGAAGAAGCCGCATCACCCGATCGTGCCAGGCCTGCATGTCCTCGGCGCCAAAGGCGTTGCCAAGACTCAGCATCGGCGTGGGATGCACCACCTTGGCGAAGCGCTCCCGTGGCGCACCGCCGACCCGCACGGTGGGGCTGTCGTCGGAGCGCAGTTCCGGGTGTTTCTCCTCGAGCGCGCAGAGCTCCTGCCAGAGCGCGTCGAATTCAGCGTCGCTGATCTCCGGATCGTCGAGCACGTAGTAGCGGTGCTGATGATCCCGGATCACGGCGCGAAGTCTCTCGATGCGTGTTTTTTCGCTTTTGGTCGCCATGACGGATCGAACGCGAAATGTACGGACGACGGCCCCCGACGTCGAGTCCCAGCCCCAGGGGGCCGGGCCGAAGCCACCGCCCCGCCAACGGCGACGGGTGGTCGCGGCCGGGTCCCGGAAGAATCGTCGAGCTGCCCCCGGATCCGGGCTCCAGGAGAGCCGCGGTTGCGTTCCCCGGTCAGTGTGATGAGATCCCGGAGTCGGAGGGCCCCCCACTCGGGAGTCCGCCCCCACTCGCCGCCCGGTTCGAGATGAAAGGTTTCTCCCCATGAGTTCGCCCGCAGGTCCGGCCCCGCGCCGATCCCCGGAACGAGATCGATCCACCGAGGTCTTCACCCATGCGGGCGTCCGCCTGGAGCAGACCGCCGTGGGCTCCTTCCGGCTCGCCGACCCCGAGCAGGCCCGCAGCGCCTTCGCCCAGTCGATTGCCCTGGGTCTCTCGTCGAACCCGCGACGCCTGAGCTGCCGCTACCTCTACGACGATCGCGGCTCGGACCTCTTCGATCAGATCACCGCGCAGCCGGAGTACTACCTGACTTCGGTAGAGGACGGACTCCTGGCTCGACATGCGCAGGAGATCCGCAAGCTCACCGGCTCTTCGACCCTCGTCGAATTCGGCTCCGGCACGTCGACCAAGACCCGACACCTTCTGGACGCCTGGTGCCAGCAGGCGGATCCCACCTACGTTGCGGTCGACATCTGTCCGGGCATCGTCGCCCAGTCCTGCGAAGCTCTGGCGGCTCGCTATGGGCGCCTCACCGTGCGCGGCATCGCGGGCTCGTACGAACAGGCGATGCCGAGACTCGCCGATTTCTCGCCTCTCACGCTCGCGTTTCTCGGCAGCACGATCGGGAACCTCGACGAACCCGAACTGGCCACCTTCCTCGACGAACTGGCGGCCAGCCTGTCGCCGGGCGATCACTTCCTGCTCGGCTTCGACCTGGTCAAGGACATCCCGATGCTCGAGGCCGCCTACAACGACGCGGCCGGCGTCACCGCCGCCTTCACCAAGAACCTGTTCGTTCGCATGAACCGGGAACTGGGCACCGATCTCGACGTCGAGCAGATCGATCACGTCGCCTACTACAACCAGCATCAGGAGCGAATCGACATCTTCGCTCGTTTCAATCGCGAGGAGACCCTTCGCCTCGACGATCTCGGGTACAGCTTCCGGATCGCCGCCGGTGAGATGGTGCAGACCGAAATCAGCCGCAAGTTCCGGCGCGCCGACATGAACGATCGTCTCCGCCGCCACGGATTCTCCCCGGTCCGCACCTTCACCGACGAGGAGGAACGTTTCGCCCTCCTGCTCGTCCGGCGTCGCTCCCCCTCGTCCCGGCGACAGGTCGACGATGTGCGTCGGCGACTGCGCAGCCAACTCGACGCCGAGCGATCGCGCATTCGCGATCTCGTCTATCCCTTGAGCGAGGACGAGATCTCCCGCCAGCACAATCCGCTCATGAGCCCCATCGTCTGGGACCTGGCCCACATCGCCAACTTCGAGGAGCGCTGGGTCGAGCAAGCCTCCCGGGCCGGCGCGCAAACGCGAGAAGAAACCCCGGAGGATCTTCTCTACGACGCGACCGCGCATCCGCGCGCCAGCCGGGGCGAACTCGAGCTTCCCGACCGCGCCGCCGCTCTCGACTACCTGGCGCGGGTCCGCCGACACACCCGCGCATCGGTGCGGACCTGCGACGTCGAAGAGGCGGACCCGCTCCTGCGGGACGGTTTCGTCTACACGATGCTCGCTCAACACGAGGCCCAGCACGGCGAGACGATCCTGCAGACGATCGGCTTGATCCGCGACCTCCACTACGAACCCCATCTGCGTCGCGACCCGCCCGCGTCGCTGCGTCGGGCGGTGCCTGGAATGGCCACCATCCCGGCAGGTTCGTTCCT
>JAPOLW010000485.1 GCA_029976905.1 bacterium
GGCCAACGCCGATAGGCGATCGGCAGCAACGCCTCGGTGAGCGCGACGTAGCTCGCGATCGGCACCGAGACCTGGCGAAAGGCGCTCAAGCCGAAGAGGTGGTGGACCAGGGCAAGCTTGGGGGCGCTTGGGAGATACAGCGACGAGAAGAAGAGAAGTTTGCACAGGTTCTCGACGACCAGATCATACCCGCCCGTGGCCCACTCACGGCGCGCGCGACCTGGAAGCTTCGCGTAGTAGGAGAAGCCGCGGTCACCGAAGCGAACGTAGCGCACGCCACCCCGCACCTCCTCGGCCTCCCCGCCGTCAAAACCGGCGCAAAGCACGGTGGTTTCGATGGCGTGGCGGGAGTGGAGCCGCCGGGCCACTTCCTCGAGGTGGACCTCCACCCCCCCGGCGAGCGGATGCGAGGAGTCCCGCTCATTGAGCATCAAGAGGCGCACGGCGGCCCTAGAGCCGCCCGACGGCCCGGCGGAATTTGAGCTCCCAGACGATCCACATCGCCTCGAGCCCAATGCGCTTGGACATCTTCGAGATGCCCACCTCCCGATCCATGAAAATGATCGGCACCTCGAGGATGCGCGCCCCGTTGCACCAGGCGCGATAGGTCATTTCGATCTGGAAGGAGTATCCGTTGGACCGGACCTGATCGAGATCGATCCCGAGCAGCGTCTCGCGTCGCCAGCATTTGAAACCGCCGGTCGTATCCCGCACCGGCAGGCCCGTCAGCTTGCGCACGTAGTAATTACCGAAATAGCTCAACAGGAGCCGCTCGATGGGCCAACGTACGACCGTGATCCCGTCGGTGTAGCGCGACCCCAGGACCACGTCGTGCTCACGCGCGCCACCGAAGAGCTCGGGCAGGGATGTGATCGGGTGGGAGAAGTCCGCGTCCATCTGGACGATGAACTCTCCGCCGAGTTCGAGAGCCTTCTTGAAGCCGGCTCGATAGGCCGGCCCGATCCCGTCCTTGCGCGAACGCCGCACGACGTGCACCCGCCCCTGCTCGCGTCCGATCTCCTCGGCGAGGTCCGCCGTGCCGTCGGGCGAGCCGTCGTCCACGACCACGACCTCCAGAGCCGCATCGAAGCCGAGCAGGGCCGGCAACAATTTCTCGATGTTACCGCGCTCGTTGTACGTGGGAATGACGACGATTTTTTCGGACACGGACGGTCAGCGCTTTGCGAAGAGTTGTCTGGGCGGTCTCCCGCATCTGCCCCCCGGTGCCCCGGGCACCGGCAGACCAGGCGAAAACCAAGTGAGTTCCGACGTGTAGCAGACAGGAGCCGCCAAGGGGAGCCTCATTCCTCGGCCAGGGCCCCGCGCAGACGAGCGATGTCGGCGCGCCCCAGCGCCCCGGTGCCAACCGCCCCCAGCGCGAAGAGGCCGACCTGCAGCGCCGCCCGCACGGGCGGGGTCACGGCGACCAGATTTCCCAACGCCAGCGCGGACACACCAATCCCGACCAGCGGAAGAACCGCGTGCACGCAGGGCCGGATCCAGCGGGCCGTAGCGTGAAGCCCGTAGAGAACGACGTGGTTGACGAGGCTGGCGAGCACCGCTCCGGTCGCCGCGCCCATGAGACCAAAACGCGGAACGAGCACGAATTGCAGAGCGATCTGGGCAAGCGCCGAGACGGCATTGAGGGCGAACAGGATCCGCTGGCGCCCCACGGCCACCAGTTGGTTGGCATACAGGGTCCCGAGCGCCGCCAGCAGCGCGAACCAGCCCAGAATGGCGAGAGCGGGCCCCGCGGCCCGGAACTCCTCGCCGAAGAGCAGCCCAAGAATGTCGGGCGCCAGCTGGCTTGCGATCAACACGCCGGGCAGAAGCAGGGCCGCAAGCGACTTGGCACAGGCTCGCGCAAGTTCCACGAAGGCATCTTCACGGTCCACCGCGAGACGGGCGAGGACCGGAAAGACAGCCAACATCAGCCCTTCGGCGACCAGGTTGAAACCCTCGGCGATCCGCATCGCCGAGGTCAGGAATCCCACCTCGACCGGCCCGCGATAGGACAGGAGCAGGATCGGCGCCATGCGCAGGCCGAGCATCACGGCAAAGACGTTCGCCCCCACGGGCCAGGACTCGGCAAGCAGCGAACGCCACACCGCGGGCTCGAACGCCAGCCGAAAATGGAAGGACGAGCGGACCACGAATCCAGCCAGGACGAATCCCCCGAGGTAGGCCGTCGAGACCGCCAGCAACACGCCGTCGAGACCACCTCCGGAGCCAAGGGCCACGGCAACCAGTCCGAGCAGAGCGACATTGGTCGCCAGCGCCACCCGCAGCACATCGTCGAGGCGCCCTTCCGCCCGCAGAAGGGCGCGAAACCCCGGCTGCGCAACGAAGAGCAGGCCCGCGGCCCCGATCGCGACCGGCCAGCGCAGATCGGGACGGCCGGGCGCGGCGATCGGCGCAGAGAGCACCGCGAGACCGGCACTCACGACCGCCAGTAGGATGCGAAGCCCGAGCGCATTGGACATCCAACGGTCGCGCTGTTCGGCCTCCTGCGAGAGCCGGCGCAAGAGGATCGGCTCCAGGCCGAGATCGGCCAGGACCTGGAAGAGCGTCAGGTAGGCCAGGACAAAGGCGTATCGTCCAAAGTCATCGGGGCTCAGGGTGCGGGCGAGACCGACCACGAGCAGGAGCGCGGCCGCCTTCTCGATCACCAGGGTCGCGAGGCCGAGGGCTCCCCCTTTGGCGACGGGCCGCAACGACATCAGTCGAGCTCCAATTCGGCGCGCGGGATCGGCCGATCCAGAAGTGCATCGCGTACACCGCGCATCTTGAGCACGACACCCCGTTGCTCACCTCGCAGCAGGCGACGTACGAATTGACCGGGCAACGTCGCCAACAGGAAAACCGCAAAGCGGATCTTCTCGAGCGCCGATGCGTGACGGCGAACGAAACGCACCATGTTGCGCGCCGCCAGATACTGCTTCCGACTCACGTAGCGCCCGCCCCCCGAACTTCCCTCGCCCCGGTGCGTCACGGCGGCGGCCGGCGCGTACACCACCCGCATCCCGCAGGCGCGCGCCCGTGCGCACCAATCGACCTCTTCGTGGTAGGCGAAATACGCCTCGTCGAAGAAACCGACGCGCTCGAGCGCCGTGCGCGTGAGAAGGATCGCACACCCCGAGACCCACGCAACGTCCCGCTGGCGTGCCCACGCCGGACCGTCGGGCGCGTCCTGGCCGACCAGGCGCACGAGACTCTGTCGGTAGGTGACCTCTCCCCAGGCCATCCAGAGTCGCCCCGGGTCGTCGTGGCGCAGGATGCGCGCCCCGACCGCCGCGATCCGCTCGTCGGCGAGGGCCGCGTCGAGCAATGCCGCGAGCGCATCGGGGCGGGGTTCGGCATCGTTGTTGAGAAGCACGACGTAGTCTGCGCCCGCGGCCAGAGCGGCCCGGAGTCCGACGTTGTTGCCGCCGGCATATCCGAGGTTCGCCTCGTTTCGCTGGACGACGAGATCCGCGAAGCGCCGTTGTGCCTCATCGAAGACCGGGTGGCGGGAGGCGTTGTCGACGAGGAAGACGCGCGGGCGCACTCCGTGCGACGCGGCAACGGCCTCCAGG
>JAPOLW010000486.1 GCA_029976905.1 bacterium
AGGGCTACTTCGCGGAGTGCTTCGTTCGCATTGGCAGCGTCCATCGGGATGGGTTGCGCCAGCAAGGGCCCGGGCCCGGAAGAACTCGCGGCGGACCGCGCCGAGCAGGCCGCTTGGCGGGCCGAAGCGGCCGCGACCCGAGCGTCGCAGGCGGCCGACAGGGCCGAGGCCGCCGCCTCGAAGGCCGAGGCCATCTTCCAGAAGCATATGCGAAAGTAACAACCCGGCCCGGCCCCTCGGCCGGATGACCGAAAAAGGGGGCGACCCGGAAAAATCCGGGCCGCCCCCTTTTTTTGCCTTCCGTCTTTCGCGCTTTTAGCGCTTGTTCTTCAGGCGCTTGTGGAACCGGTCGAGCACCTCGGGAGGCACGAAGTTCGTCACGTCTCCGCCGAACGTCGCCACTTCCTTCACGAGTCGGGAACTCGTGTAGAAGTGCTGCTCCCCGGCCATCAGGAAGACGGTTTCCACATCCGGACAGAGGTGGCGGTTCATCATCGTCATCTGGAATTCGTACTCGAAATCCGACACCGCCCGGAGGCCCCGAACCAGAACTCCGGCGTCGATGCGTCGCGCGTAGTCCACCAGGAGCCCGGTGAACGAATCAGCAATCAGACGCCCTTTCAGCTCGGGAAGCGCGTCGTGGATCATCTGCACGCGCTCGTCGGGCGAGAACATCGCCTCGTCCTTGTTTGGGTTGTAGGCCACCGCGACCGTCACCTGCGAGAAGACGTTGCAGGCTCGCCGGATGATGTCGACGTGCCCTTTGGTGATCGGATCGAAGGAACCCGGATAGATTGCCATGCGACCATCGGGTGCCGACGACGTCCCCGGCCGGCGCGAAGCCGTCTTCTTCCCCTGCACCTTCTTCTTCCGGACACCTGCCATGATTCGCAGTCTCCTCCTCTAGCGCGCCGCTCCCGCGCGCTGCAGTAGCGTCAGCCGACTCCCCCCGAAACGGCGTTCCGTTTCGACCCCACACCCATCGGGCGCCAGGACGTCCTCTTCCTTCGCATGCTCCACCAGGATCCAGGCCCCCGGGGCAAGCAGATCGAGGCGCTGAAGTTCCCCGGCCACCCCCGCCACCAATCCGCTGCGGTAGGGCGGGTCCACGAAGACGAGGTCGAAGTGGCGGTTCTCGGCGCCCAGGCGTCGCAATTCCCCCGCGACCGTCGCCGCGCGGACATCGACCCGATCCCCGTAACCGCAATGCTCGGCGTTCTGCCGCAGGATACGCGCCACACCCTGATCCCGCTCGACGGCGACGACCCCGACGGCCCCGCGCGATAATGCCTCGAGTCCGAGGACGCCGCTGCCAGCGTAGAGGTCGAGGACCCGGGCGCCGACGATTGCACCGCGATGCTCCAGTATGCCAAATGCCGATTCACGAAATCGTGCGCCGCTCGGCCGGACCTGGAGCCCGCGGGGGACCTGCAATCTCCTTCCGCGCGCTTCGCCGGCGATCAGGCGCATCGCTCGGAAACCGGCCCGTGCACCTTGAGCGTTTTGCAGATCGGGTTGGGGCACGCAAGGTGAAGCGCAAAGATGATCTGGGCCGTCGTACCCGCAAAACTGGGAAAGCACTCCAAGGAGCGACTTGCGCCTGAGCTGCCTGCACCGGTGCGGGAGCGCCTGTCCCGAGCCATGCTGGTCGATGTTCTAGCGGCCACCCGGAAGGCCGCTGGCATCGCACGCACCCTCGTGGTCAGCGGCGACCCCGCGGCCCGCGCACTGTCGCGCGACGCCGGGGCCGAATTCCTCCCGGAGAGCGGCGCCGGCGGCCTCAATGCGTCGGTCGAGCAAGCGCTTGGACACTGCGTGGCCGCCGGGGCGCACGGCGTCGTGATCGCGATGGGCGACCTTCCGCTGTTGCGCCCCGAGGACATCGACGAGGCTCTTGCGGCGCTTCCGGGGACCGGGGCGGTGCTCGTTCCCTCCGCGGATGGGACCGGCACGAATCTGGTCGCGGCGCGGCCGGTGGACGTTCTTCGGCCGTGTTTTGGCCCGGGCAGCCTCGCTCGACATCTCGCCCAGGAAACCCGGTCCTTCTCCCTGGTCGTCCGCCGTTGTGCGGGAGCCGCCCTGGACGTCGACACGCCCGACGATCTCGCCCAACTGCGCAGTCTCGTCGATCCCCACACCGCCAGTGGACTCCTGCTGCGTGATCCCGCCGCAGCCCCGCGGGTCACCGTCGGCGCGTGATCACTTCTTTTGCTCCATCGGTTGGCCGCAGCACGTGAGCGTTCCCGTGCCTGCCTTGGTCACGATGAATTGCGACGAGCACTTCGTGCAGGTGTAGATCTTCCCCAATTGCGTAGCCATCGAATCTCTCTCCTCTCGATTTTCATCGTCCGTCGAAGTGGGGCCTTCGCCGCTCCAGGAAACTGGCGATCCCCTCCTGTCGATCCCGGGTCGTCTGCAAGAGAACGTAGAGATCTCCCTCGAGGCGTAGCCCCTGGTCGAGGGGGAGGTCTCCCGCCGCGCGCAACGCCTCCTTGGCAAACCTCTGGGCCACGGGCGCCCGTACGGCGATCTCGCGAACCCATCGCGCCCCCTCCCGCGCAAGACGATCGCGCGCGCAGACCGCCTGGAGCAGACCCGCCTCCCGGGCCCGTCGTGCGCTCCACCTCTCGCCGAGGAGGATCATGCCGGCAGCACGCGCCGGGCCGACGATGCGCGGAAGGCGCTGCGTGCCCCCGTGCGTGGGCAAGGCCCCCTGCCCCACCTGCGTGAGGCCGAGCTTCACGCCCGAGGCGGCCAGGCGGAGATCGCAGGCCAGGGCCAACTCGAGCCCCGCGTCCAGTGCGTCACCAGAGAGCAGTGCGACACAAGGCACCCGCAGGCGCCCCACCGCAGCGATCCCATCGGCGGTGTCCACCGAAACCGACGGGTCGTCGCCCCGACAGAAGGCCCGACCGTTGCTGCGGATCACCGCGGCCCGAATTTCGTCGTCGAGATCGATCTCTTCACACGCGCGCACCAGTTCGGTGTGCGCCCGGGCATCGAGGCGTTCGCCGACCAATCGCAGACTCAGGGTGACGACGTCCGCGGACCGACGGACGACCACGGCGGATCGGCGCGTCGCGGCCATGCCCCTACTCTTCCTGGAACCGCTGCTTGAGTTCGTTGCGAAGGATCTTGCCAAGCGGATTGCGCGGCAACTCGTCGATGATGCGGACGACCTCCGGCTTCTTGAACGAGGCCAGACGTTGCCGACAGTATTCGCTCAACTCCTCCGTCGTCGCCGATTCCCCCGGTCGCAGGACCACGGCGGCCGCGACCACCTGGCCCCATTCGTCGTTGGCCAGCCCCAGGACCGCCACCTCGTCGATGGCGGGATGGGTCTGGAGCACCCCCTCGACCTCGGCCGGCGCAATGTTCTCCCCGCCACGGATGATCATGTCATCGGCGCGGCCGACCAGGAAGACGTATCCCTCGTCATCGATGAACCCGAGATCCCGCGTATGCAGAAAGCCGTCGTCGTCCCGGCGGGCGCCCCCTTTGACGTCGCCCGCATATCCCTTCATGACACGGGCCGTACGGACCAGGATTTCCCCCGTCTCGCCCGGGCCGAGC